>NZ_JBSSBO010000001.1:0-195678 GCF_054058915.1 Thermostichus sp. MS-CIW-41 | reverse complement strand
CACAAGTGCCTGCATATTCATCCCGACTCCGCTCAATCCTATCGCAAGGGTAAGCAGTTCAAATGCGGGCACTGCGGTTGGGAAGGGGATGCGGACTTGAATGGTGCGAAGGTGATTGCGCTCTTGGGGGCTGCTGTAAACCAGCCTAGAGGTTCGTGGTTGGCTTGCCAACTGCAGGGCTGCCGAAAGCCCGCTCTGTACTGCGAAGCAGTCAGGGTCGGGTAGTTTACGTATGCCCCTCACCCCCAGCCTCTTTCCAAAAGGGGAGGTCTTCTGACATTGGGGGTGGGCCGGGCAATGGCGGAGCAGGATCCTCACCTTGGGGCAACCAAACTTGGAAATGCGTCCATCCATCCGAGCTGTTGACGGAGATATTCCCCCCCATATGCTCCACCAGTTGCTTCACCAAAGCCAGCCCCAGGCCGGTGCCGCCGTGCTTCCAGCGATCCGATTGCGGGATCCGGTAAAACTTTTCAAAGATGCGGGGCAGCTCTGGCTCTGGGATCTCGCTGCTGTTGCTGCAGACGAAGAGGATCCCCTCTCCTTCTGAGACAACCCGCAGGTGGATGGATCCCTCGGGGGCCGTGTACTTGATGGCGTTGTGCAGCAGCTCGCGCAGAATGCGCCCCAAGCAGGTGGGGTCGGCCCAAAGCGAGGGGATCCCTGCCTCCAGGTGCAGTTGCAGGTGTTGATGTTTGGCTTGGGCCAAAGGCTGAGCCCCGGCCAGCAAATCTTGTAAATACCGCGGCAGAAAAATATTCTCTGGTTGCAGCAGATACGTCCCGGCTCCCAGCCGTCGCATATCCAGCAGGTCGTTAATGAGCTCGATTTGCCGGTTGCACTCTTTCAGGGCAATGGTGAAGTAGTGCCGCTGTTTCTCGGGGTTATCGCGGGTCATTTGCAGCATTTGCAAGGCCATGCGCACATTGGTCATGGGGGTGCGCAGCTCGTGCGAGACGGTGCTGAGGAAATCATCCTTCAGCAGATTCAGCCGCTCCAATTCCTTCACCTGCGCTTGGGCTGCTTGGTACAAACGGGCTTGGCGGATGGCCAGGGCACATAGGTTGGCCACCTGATAGGCCAGTTGAATCTCGTCTTCGGAAAACTCTTGCTCCGGCAGCCGCTCCAACAGCAAAGCTCCCAGCCGCTTCTCTTTGTCCCAAAGGGTGCAGGCCAGCAGCCGCACCCAGCGTCCTTCCTTCCGACAACAGCAGTGGATTTTCCATTTCTGCTGTGAGGAAGAATGGGACTGCAGCAGGCGCAAGAACTCCGGGTCACTGGCGTAGTCTGGCCCATGCAAGGGATCCGCCCTGTCGCCCTGAGCTGCATCAGAAGAGAGAAGGGGGGAGTAGCAGTAGCCGGGGATCCAGGTTGACCCATCTTCTAAAAGCAGCAGGATTTGGCAGCAGGTCAGGCTTAGCGCTTCGGCAAGGGCTCTGACCACTTCTTCAAGAATTTCCCCCTCGTTTAGGCTGACCACCATCCGGCTGCTGAGGGCGCGCAGCACCCCCTCAAAATACAAGGCCTGCTGCAGCTTGGCCGTGCGCAGCTCCACCTGGGCTTCTAGCTCCCGGTTGAGGGCCTGCAACTGCTGTTCTGCCCGTTTCTGCTCGGTGATCTCCCGCCCCACCGATAGGATCTCCACCAGGCGGCCTCGGCTGTCGAAAATGCCCTGATCTACCCAGCTAATCCAGCGGGACTGGCCGTTTTCTCCGGGATACTCCCGCTCGCTGCAGTAGAAAGGATGCTCAGGCGTGAGAGCAGCAAAAGCTTGCAACACCTTAGCCTGCTCTTCTTCCGGCAGCCGATCCCGCCAAGGTTGGCCCACCACCTCCTCTGCCCGCCGACCGAAGAAGCGCAAATAGGCAGGATTGACATAGGTGATGCAGGTATCGGGCCGAAAGCGACAAATGAGCTCCGTCTGCTGTTCCACCACGGCGCGGTATTCTTGCTGCTGCTGCCAGAGACGATCCAGCAGGGCCTGCTGAGCTGCTGCCGCCTGCTGCCAGGCTTTGGTTAGCGTCTGCACCTCCTGGATGGGGCCGGGATCCAAAGGAGGCCAGGGCTGGAAACCGCTGTGTATAAATTGCTCGGCTACTTGGGTGAGGCGGCGCAGGGGACGCAAGAGGGCTTCGCCGAGGAGGATCCCTGTCCCCAGCATGCTCAGCAATAGCCCACCCCCCAGCAGCGCAGCCTGTTGGGCGCTCCGACGGACTTCGGCCAGAAGGGTTGCCTCTGGGATCCCATGCACAAAATAAAAGCCCAGCCTCCCTTTACTCTGGAGGGACTCCACCTCCACCCAGTAGGGGATCCCGCCAACCACGAGGCGCAGCGAATCTTGGGAAGAGGCCGTCCCCCAGGAGCCCACCTGCTCTTGCACGGCCACCAGCAGCGGATGGGGAGCAGGCCCCGCCGTACTGGCCACCACTTGCCCCTCTTCGTCCAGCAGAAAGCTCACCCCCACAGCAGAGCTGCCTTGTACTCGTTCCAGAAAAGCCTGAAGCTGCTGAATGGACAGGGAAGCCAATAAGCTGCCGTAAACCCGCCCCCCCGAGTCGGTCAGGGATAGGGACGTCAGGATCAGCCGCTCCGCCTCCTGGGCAGGAAGCTCCGCAAAAAATCGGGTTACCACCCAAGTGTCGCGGATCCCTTCCGACTGCAGGAGCTGGGGAAACCAGAACAACCGCCTCAAATCCACAAAGCCTAACTGCCTCCTCAGGCCAGTGGGATCCCCTGTCTCTGGATCCCGTTGGCAGCCCTGGACGGATCCCGGCAACAGGCCGGGTGTGTGGTAAGTCCAGATCGATCCATCGGCGTGGCGGCGGGCGATCACAAACCCCCCTTGAGCCGAGACAAAGCCGACATAGCTCAGCTCAGGAAATGGCTGCAACTGGCGGGCAAAGTGAGCTTCCAGCACCTCTAGATCGGCTGGGCTGGGGGTTGTCAAATCGGGCAGCAGCCCCCCCCTCACTGCCCCTTGATTGAGGGCATTGATCTGAAGGGGAATTTGCAAATATCTGGCAAGATGCTCTTCGGTGCGGTCGGTAACTTCCCGCCTCAGTTGCTCCGTCAAGCGCAGCGCCAGGTGTCGCCCGCCCTGCCAGGAGAGATAGGCCACTCCCCCCACTCCCCCTGCTACTGAGAGCACTAGGGGCAGCAGCAACGCCACCCGCAAAGGAATGGAGCGGAAAGGCCAACGGGATCGCACTTCAGAAGAACCAGAGAAAAACAGCATGGGATCCCTCACAGAATCTCAGGCTTGGGGAGGTTCCAAAGCCCGCTGCAGAGTGCCAAGGCCGATCTCGGCCGCAATAGCCAGAAGGGCCACTGGAACCGCCCCCACCAGCAAGATGGCGTTGTCATAGAGAGCAAACCCCAGGGTAATGAAAGTGCCCAGCCCTCCCGCGCCGATAAACGCTGCTAGCGTAGCACTGGCAATCACCTCAATCGTAGCCGTTTTAACACCGGCCAAGATCACCGGCAAGGCCAAAGGGATCTCCACGTGCCGCAGTACCTGGCCAGGAGTCATGCCCATGCTCAGGGCAGCTTCCCGTAGGGCCGGCTCAAGGCTGCGGAAGGCCACATCCGTGCTGATCAGAATGGGGGGCAAAGCCAGGAGGGTTAGCGCGACGACTGCCGAACGGAAGCTGAGGCCGAAATAGGGGATAGCCAAAAACAAAATGGCCAAGCTGGGGATCACCCGCAGGCTGCTGAACGCATTGATCACCACCAGAGAAAGCATCTGGGAGCGGGAGCTGAAAAAGCCCAGCGGCAAACCCAACAGCAGCCCCATTCCCAAAGGCACCGCCACCAGTTGCAGGTGTTGGACGAAGGCTTGAAACAGCGTGTCGCTGTGGCTCTGGGCGTAGGCCAGGGAGCGGGCCAAAAGGCTCATCTAGAGGTGTGTGGATGACAGAGGGATCCAAGACAAGCCCCAGTGTAGCGCCGGCAGGCGATCTTGACAGTGCGGAATAGTGCAGAGCGGGGATTTAGCACCAATCAGGGAGATGGGGTCACTCCAATTTCGGTCTCCGACCTGCTAACGCGGTGCAATCAACCTCAACTTTCTCCCAAGGATTAGAACCCACAGCGCCGCCTGCCGACAAAAATAACCATCTGTTTCACTGCCCATCTGAGTTGCCATCTCTATCCTGCTGATCTTTCTCAATCTTGTCTGGATCCCTGTTTGGGGGGTGGTTGGCTTCTCGCTCTTGCAAACGGCGGATTTGGGAGCGCACCTGCAGAGCAATCTGTAAAGCAGCCTCCAGGATACGACCCTGTTCGCTGGCCTGCTCGCTCACCTGTAGGGCCGTCAGCGCTGCCAAGTTATCGCCGAAGAACTCGCTCTGCTGCTCGATCAGGTCTTCGTTTTGCCGCAAGATCCGTTCGGTTTTCAAGGCACGGATGAGATCGGCCCGGGTCAGCTTCAGCGCTTCGATCACCTCAGCCCTCTGGGCCAGCTTCACCTCGGGGTTGCCCGCTTCCACCAACTGATCATTGACGTGGATGGCCTGGATGATTCGGTTGTAGCGATCCACTTCCCCCAGCAAGTTCAACAGCAGCGGCATGCGACGGCTGCGGAAAATCCAGTAGGCTTGGCCCAGAGCGGCAATGGCCGCCAGGATCCCCCATTCCACCGGCCAAGTGCCCCAAGTGGCCTGTAGGCCAGGGATCCAAATCCGCCCCACCAGGGTAAGTAGGGATCCCCCTGTCCAGAAGGTCAAGAAACGCAGGAACAAGTCCAGCGTCACCAGCAAGCGTAGGAGATCCCAGAAAGCGGAGAACTGGCGCAGACGGTCTTTAAAACGACGAACGGGCTGAGGCCGATACAACCAAGCCACCGGCACTTGAGAGAGGCTTTCAACTTGAGCTGGGGAGATGATCAGCTCTTGTAAGTCCCGCTGCATCGCCATTTGCTCTGCTGAGGCTGGGAAGTTTTCCCATTGTACTTGCGACCTTGAGCAGCTTGGGCTTGCTCAGGGATCCCTTCCCAGAAGGGAAGCTGCCTGGCCAAGTCTCGATAGAATGGGGTTCGCTGGGCTGTTTGCGTCTTCACGCCCTCGTGCTCACGTTGTAGGGCAACAGTGAGACACAAGACAGCTCGTCAAACGCAAAGGAGAAGAGCAGGGTGACCAGCCAATTGCGCCAACTGAAGGCCCATCTCGCTGAACCGGAAAACTTTGCCCCCTACGGACAGGTCATTTGCCCCACTCCCGATCACAAACCCTTCGACAGTCAAGATGCTCAGTTGTTCTTGAATCAAGGGCAGCCCCGCTTTTACATCATGCGCTTGCCTCGCCGCGGCCTCAAGTTTACTCAGATCACCCACCACATCCGCTGCACCCAGTGCCTGGGATCCCTGAATGGCAAGGAGTGGTTTATTGGTGTTGCACCGCCTGCCGATGAGCTGCACGTGGATCAGATTCAAGCCTTTCGGGTGCCTGGGGATCGCTTTATCAAACTGGAGATGGGTACCTGGCATGCCGGCCCCTATTTTGACCACGAAGAGTTCATCGATTTCTACAACTTGGAGCTGGCCGACACCAACATCACCGATCACGAAACCATAAACTTACTCCAAACCTACAACCTGGAGTTCCAGATCACCCCCTGACAAGCTTTTGGGGATCCCTTATCAATCGGGCAAAAAGCAGCATTGATCACAGCAATCTTTCGCTTGAGCGCAAGAAGAGCATGCCTCTAACCCCCAAAACCCTGAACTTTGCTGAATTTACTGAGCTTTAGGCGGTTTGGCAAAAGTCATTGAGAGGGATATAGTAGACCAAGTTTCCCCCTGATCCTTGAGTCCACCGCAACGGTTGCCGGGAAGTGAAGGGGGAAAGCGCTCGGGGGGTATTCCTCAGGGCTTTGCGGGATACCGCCTTCCTGCTCAGAGATAGGCAGGATGCGATCGCTTCTTTCCTGAACCATGTTCAGGAGAGTTCAGCGTGAATGTATCAGTTGTGGGGATCCGTACTCCACTATGGGTGGAGAGAAAAAGTGGGCTTGGATCCCAGTCCTGGTGGATGTAGCCGACTTGGGTGAGCGTTCCTTGACTTGGGCTTAAGTTATACCCTTGTCGCCATGGATCTTGGTGCTGTAACCCACCTGGCCAGGTGATAGAACAGGGTCAAACCCAGCAGCATTTGGGAGGTTTGTTGTCATGGCTACGTTGCAACCCAAAGTGACCCACCAGCTTTTGGCGGCCTTAGCCCTGTTTGCCTGTCTGGGCTTGTTGCCTGCTTGTGGCGAGAGCAGCAGCAGCACCGTCAGCCCCCCCAGCATCACCCCCACCCCCACCGGCTCATAATTCGGCTGGTTTTTGCATGCCCTTGCAGCGGTTGCCCAAGTTGGTTCAGCTTTGGGCTTTGAGGATCGCGGGGATCTTTTGTCTTTGTCTGCTGGCGGCCTGTGGAGGATCCCCTACCTCGATGGAGCCACCGCGGGCAGGGGAAGTGCCGATTGCCAGCTTCCTGTGCCGGTTGGATCGCCAGACCCGCAGCTTCACGGGGCCTATTTACGCCGAACAGCCCCAGGTTGCTACCTGCAACCCCGGCCGCCTTACGCCTGCAGCAGCCCAAAAGATGATGGATCGGCTGAATTTTCTACGGCTGTTGCACCAGTTACCGCCGGTGAAGCTCAATCCTCAGTTCCTAGAAGCCGCCCAGCAAGCGGCCTTGATGCAGGTAGCCAATGGTACTCTCAGCCACCAGCCGCCCCCTTCTTGGCGCTGCTTTACCCCTGCTGGGGAGGCGGGATCCCGCTTCAGCAACCTGGCGGTTGGGCCCATCCTAGAGCTGAACGGCCCCGATCCAGGCCGGGTGTTGGCGCGGCAGGTGGACATCTATTTTGCCGAGCCAGGTCGAGAAAACTTTGTGGATGTGGGGCATCGCCGCTGGAACCTGTATCCTCAGTACGCCCAGGGGGCCTACGGCATTGTCTTTGACCCACGGGCTGGACGGGTGACCCAGGCCAACGCCAACTGGATCTTCGGTTTTGACGAGTCGGTGCCAGATCCAGAGTTCATCGCCTTCCCGGAGAAAGACGGCTACCTCTACCGCCTAGAAGGGTTTTCCGGCCAGCCCCTGTCTGCCTACCGCTGGTCTTTCTCGGTGCCCAGCCGTGGCGGCAAGGCTGATCTCAGCCAAGCCCAAGTCCGCATCACCGATGCCCTCAGCGGCGAGCCGGTGCCTGTTGGAGATCTCCGCGTGGGGGATCCCGCCTTTGGCCTGGAAACTTTGACCTACTCTGTGGGTTCGATCCAGCCCAATCGCAACTACACCTTCGAGATCAGCGGCATTCGCCTCAACGGTGGCCCCCCCCGCACCTATCGCTACACCACCGCTCTCTACGACTGCGATCCCCAAACTTCCCAACGGCCCGCACCCCTCACCGAAGGGCTGGGGATCCCGCCCCGTCTGCTCTGGCAGATGGAGCCTTTCAACTCTTTCAACCCTCTCAACTAGCTTTTCCTCACCCCCAGCCCCTTTCCCAAAGGGGAAAGAGGGGTCTGCTGCTGATACATTCACGCTGAACTCTCCTGAACATGGTTCAGGAAAGAAGCGATCGCATCCTGCCTATCTCTGAGCAGGAAGGCGGTATCCCGCAAAGCCCTGAGGAATACCCCCCGAGCGCTTTCCCCCTTCACTTCCCGGCAACCGTTGCGGTGGACTCAAGGATCAGGGGGAAACTTGGTCTACTATATCCCTCTCAATTATCCCTCTCAATGACTTTTGCCAAACCGCCTAAAGCTCAGTAAATTTAGCAAAGTTCAGGGTTTTGGGGGTTAGAGGCATGCTCCCATCCTGCCCCCGGCCCACTCAAGACATAGGATGGTGCTATCCCTTGCCCGATGTTTTTGTTCAGAACAAGCCATGCCTGTCTCCTACGATATTGTGGTCATTGGCGCCGGTGCAGCGGGTTTGGTGGTGGCCAGCGCTGCTGCCCAACTGAAGGCCAAGGTGCTGCTGGTGGAAGGCAGCGACCGCTTGGGCGGCGATTGCCTCTGGTATGGCTGTGTGCCCAGCAAAGCCCTTCTTCACGTGGCCCATACCGTCCATCGGATTCGCCAGGCCATGGCTGCCGGTTGGGTGACTCTCCCTGGCCCAGCAGGGATCGCGGTGGATTACCTCAAGGTGTACGAACACATTCGCTCTGCCCAGAGCTACATCGCCAACCACGCCGATTCGCCAGATCGCTTCCGCCAACTGGGGGTGGAACTGGTGTTTGCCAAGGGCCACTTTGTGGATGGGCGCACCTTTGAGGTGGCAGGAAGGCAGGTACAGGCGCGGGCTTTTGTCATCGCCACCGGATCCCGTCCTTGGGTTCCCCCCTTGCCAGGCTTGGCCGAGGCGGGCTATCTGACCAACGAATCGATCTTTGACCTAACCCGCTTGCCCAAATCGGTGGCGGTGATAGGGGCGGGGCCGGTAGGCTGCGAGTTGAGCCAAGCTCTGGCCCGTCTGGGATCCGAGGTGACCCTCATTGCCAGCCGCGAGCGCATCTTGCCCAAGGAGGATCCCGAAGCCGCCCAGGTGGTGCAGCAACAGTTGACCCAAGATGGGATCCGCATCCTCACCCGGGTACGCGCCACAGCAGTCGGCCAAGAGCAGGGGGCAAAGCTGCTTTCCCTAAAGGCCAATTCCGGGGCAGGCACCGCCGCTGCAGGTGATCAAGTGATCCGTGCAGAAGAGATTTTGGTGGCCGCCGGTCGGATCCCGAACGTGGAAGGGCTGGGTCTAGAAGCCGCCGGCGTGCAGTACACCCCCCAAGGGATCCAGGTGAATGCCAAGCTGCAAACCCGCAATCCCCGCATCTACGCCTGTGGGGATGTCATCGGCGGGCCGCAATTTACCCATGTGGCGGCCTACGAAGGGGCAGTGGCCTTGGTCAATGCCCTGTTTTTCCCCCTCAGCCAAGCGCGTTATCGCGTCATTCCCTGGGCCATCTTTACCGAGCCGGAGCTGGCCCGTGTGGGCCTCACCGAAAGCGAAGCCCGGCAGCAATACGGCAAGGATGTGGTGGTGCTCAAACAGGAGTTTGCCGATGTGGATCGGGCCCAGGCAGAAGCCGCCCCCCTGGGCTTTGCCAAATTGATCTGTCGACGCAACGGCCAGATTTTGGGGGCGCACCTGGTGGGATCCCAGGCGGGAGAGCTGATTCATGAAGTGGTTTTGGCCATGAGCCGGCGGCTGCCCGTCTCTGCCCTGACCGGGATCCACATCTACCCCACCCGCTCGGAGGTGAACGCCAAGGCGGCCCTGCAGCACCGCAAGCAACAATTGGCCACCAACCCCCGCCTGCAGAACTTCTTGCAGGGATTCTTTGCCTGGAGGCGGGCCTGGAGCTGACAGCGCAAACTGGGGGTCAGCCACCGCTAGACTAGAATGGTCATTTACTGAGGGTTCCCGATGGGCTTTCTCCTGTCTGCCGAACAAGTGGGTCAGTTTGTTTCCAACCAATGGCAGGATCCCTATGCCGTTTTGGGCCCCCAGCAGATAGAAGAGGCCGGGAAATCCTTTGGGTTGGTGCGCGCCCTTGTGCCCAATGCTCGGCAGGTTTGGCTGGTGGAACGCGCCACTGGACAGGCTCACCCGATGCAGCCGCTGCACCCGGAAACGCTATTCGAGCTGCGCTTTGAGCCGGGAACCCCTCTGCCGGACTATTTTTTGCGGGCCCAACGGGTCTGGGATCCCCAAGGGGAACACTTGGAAGAATGGGAGGATCCCTACCGCTTTCCCTTGGAGAAGGTCAACCACATTGGCGAGCTGGATCGCTACTTGTTCAACGAGGGGAATCACCACCGCATTTACGACAAGCTGGGCGCTCATCCCATCACGGTGGATGGGGTGAAGGGGGTGCATTTCGCCGTCTGGGCTCCCAACGCCCGCAACGTCAGCGTTATCGGCGATTTTAACCACTGGGACGGGCGTCAACACCAGATGAAGCGGCTGGGCGAAAGCGGCATCTGGGCGGTGTTCATCCCCGGCATAGGGCCAGGCGCCATCTACAAGTACGAGGTGAAAACTTCCTGGGGGGATATCTACGAAAAATCGGATCCCTATGGCTTTCAACAGGAGGTGCGCCCCAAAACCGGCTCCATCGTAGCCGACCTCAACACCTACACCTGGCACGACCAAGCCTGGCTGGAAAAACGCGCCGCCACCGATCCCCTGCGCTCGCCGATTTCGGTTTATGAGGTGCATCTGGGATCCTGGATGCACGCCTCGGCTGAAGATCCACCTGCCGAAGGGCAAAGTGTGCTGGTGGACCAAAAGCCCAATACTCGCTTCCTCACCTACCGCGAGCTGGCGGACAAGCTAATCCCCTATGTGAAGGAGCTGGGCTTTACCCACATCGAGCTGTTGCCGGTGGCAGAACACCCCTTCGATGGCTCTTGGGGCTATCAAGTGATTGGCTACTATGCCGTAACATCCCGCTATGGATCCCCGCAAGACTTTATGTATTTTGTCGATCGGGCTCACCAAGCCGGGATCGGCGTGATTGTCGATTGGGTGCCTGGGCATTTCCCCAAAGATGGGCATGGGCTGGCTTTTTTCGACGGTACTCACCTGTACGAGTACGCCGACCCTCGCAAAGGCGAGCACAAAGGTTGGGGCACTTTGGTCTTTAATTATGGCCGCAACGAGGTGCGCAATTATCTGGTGGCCAATGCCCTTTTTTGGTTCGAGAAATACCACATCGACGGGATCCGGGTGGATGCGGTGGCCTCGATGCTTTATCTGGATTATGACCGCAAAGACTGGATCCCCAATCCCTACGGCGGGCGGGAACACCTCGAAGCCATCGACTTTTTCCGGCAGCTCAATACCCTCATTTTCAAATACAACCCCGGTGCGCTTTCCATTGCCGAAGAATCTACTGCTTGGCCGATGGTAACTTGGCCAACCCATGTGGGTGGGCTGGGCTTCAACTTGAAGTGGAACATGGGTTGGATGCACGACATGTTGGATTATTTCCACATGGATCCCTGGTTCCGCCAGTTCCATCCCCATTTGGTCACCTTCAGCCTCATGTATGCCTTCAGCGAAAATTACATGCTGGCCTTTTCTCATGATGAGGTGGTGCATGGCAAGAGCCACATGTTGGGCAAAATGCCGGGGGATCATTGGCATAAGTTCGCCAGTCTGCGGGCTTTGTATGGCTACATGTTCACCCACCCTGGCAAGAAAACCTTGTTCATGAGCATGGAGTTTGGCCAGTGGAATGAGTGGAACGTTTGGGCAGATCTGGACTGGGGGCTGCTGCAGTATGAACCCCACGCCAAGTTGCGCCACTACGTGGCCAGCCTGAATCACCTGTTGCGCTCTGAGCCTGCCCTGTATACCCAAGACACCAAGCCAGAAGGGTTCCGCTGGATTGACTGCAGCGACCATCGCGGCATTGTTTCCTTCATCCGCTATGGGGAGGATCCCAGTGAGTGGGTGGTGGTGGTTTGTAACTTCACGCCGGTGGTCTGGCCCAATTACCGCATTGGGGTACCGGAACGAGGTTTTTATCGAGAGCTGCTCAACAGCGATGCTGTGGAGTTTTGGGGCAGCGGGGTAGGCAATTTGGGGGGCAAGTGGACAGACGACTGGGCCTACCACAACTTGCCCTACTCCCTCGAGCTCTGCCTGCCGCAACTTTCTACCTTGGTGCTGAAATGGCAGCCGCCGCAGCCGGTCGAGTCCCAGAATTGACACCCTGCTGGCTTCCTTCCGCCGCACTGGGAGGACGGGTCTGGAGACTTCGTTTTTTGGCCATTTGTAGTCCTTTCAAGCTGGATTGAGACAATCCCCAAGCGCTCCATACCGCTTCCGAGATCACCCCCAGTCCTCTTCCCAGAGGGAGAGGGGACTTGGGAAGCAATGGGATGGAAATGTTTCATTTCGTTTCATTCTTATTTAAAATGACTGTGGGCGTGGGTGCAGTGTTCTAGTTTGAATCGAAATGACCATAAGGCAGACATAACTGAGTGCTACGGGCAGGTTTTTTCTGAGAGGATTTCAGCAATGGCCGCAGCCACCCGCTCTTGTTGACAGGTGGTCAACTCAGGAAAACACGGCAAAGACAACACCTGAGCCGCACATAGCTCGGCATTGGGCAGATCCCCCCGCCTGTAGCCCAGCCCTCGGTACACCGGCTGCAACGGCAACGGCAGAGGATAGTAAACCCGACTGCCAATGCCCCGCTCCTTCAGACCCTGCTGCAAATAGTCCCGCCGCCGCGAATCCAACGGCTCAGAACCCACCACCCGCACCGTGTACTGGTGCCACACCGAGTTCCCCCCCACCCCCACCTGGGGCAACATCAAGCCCGGGATCCCTTGCAGCAAGCGGTGGTAACACTCCGCAATCCCCTGCCGCCGCCAGTTCCACTCCCGCAGATAAGGCAACTTCACCGAGAGAATCACCGCCTGCAGCGCATCCAAACGACTGTTGAGACCCAGATACTCGTGGTGGTACGGACGGGTCTGCCCATGCTCCCTGAGAGCCCGCACCCGCCTGGCCAGTTGGGGATCCCGCGTCACCACCGCCCCCCCATCCCCAGCCGCACCCAGATTCTTGCTGGGAAAAAAGCTGAAGCAGCCCACCTCCCCCCAAGTGCCCACCGGCCTGCCCCCCCAGCAGGCCCCCACCGCCTGGGCACAATCTTCCACCACCGCCAAGCCGTGCCGCCGGGCAATAGCCAGAATCTGGGTCATGTTGGCCGCCTGCCCAAACAAATGCACCACCACCACCGCCTTGGTGCGGCAGGAGATGCTCCTTTCCAGCAGCTGCGGATCCAGGTTAAAGGTGCACGGATCCACATCCACAAACACCGGACGCGCCCCCACCCGGCTGATGGCGGCAGCCGAGGCAAAAAAACTAAAGGCACTGGTGAGCACCTCATCCCCCGCCTGGATGCCCAAAGCCTGCAAAGCCAACACCAAGGCATCGGTGCCGGAATTGCAGCCGACGGCCTCCAAAGAGCCACCCCCCAAAAACTGGGCAAACTGCTCCTCAAAGCGCTGCACCGCCGCCCCGCCGATGTACTGGCCAGAGGCCAGCAGCGCTTCCACCTGCGGCTGCAACAGCCCGGCCAAAGCGCGGTACTGCCCCGTCAAATCCAACAGCGGAATCGGCTCCTCCGTCATGGTGCTGCCTTTGGAGAAGGTGGCGGCCACAGCCCATCATCGCGGATGAGAGCCTGGGTAGACAACGCTCTGGGCCAGCAGGGGGCTGGAACCGGTCTGCCCAGCCTGTCCTGAAGGTCTGCAATCTGAGATAGAGTAAGCGCGGGATGTCCTGAGCCAGGGATCCCTGGATACCGCTTTCTACAGGATGCTTTATGCAGGTGGCTTCTCGAGCAGTTGGCGGCACAGCGCCTTTGGCCCCCCGCCTTTTGGCTCTGGTGCCGGGGGGGATTGGGGATCAGATTTTGTTTTTTCCCACCTTGGCCAGTTTGCGGCAGCGCTTCCCGGAGGCGGAGCTGGAGGTGGTTGTGGAGCCGCGGGCGGCGGCTGCCTACGAGGTTTGTCCTTCGGTGAGTCGGGTGCTGACTTTTCCGTTCAAAGAACAGCTGTCGTTGGGGGACCTCAGCGACCTGCTGGGGCGCATTCGCGAGCGGCAGTATGACGGGGTGCTGAGCCTGGGCCGAAGCTTGGGGGTCAAGCTGTTGTTGTGGCTGACCGGCATTCCCAAGCGGGTGGGCTATGCGCCGCCGGGGCCGGGTTGGCCGTGGCTGACCGACCCGGTGCCCCTGAAGCCGGCCCAGTATGCGGCCCAGATGTACCACGACCTGGTGCAGGGGTTTGGCATTGCTGCGCCGGCGGGGTTGCCCCAGATTCGTCTGAAAAAAGCAGACCTGGAGTGGGCAGAGCAGGAACGCAAGCGCCTTTTGGGGGATGCCGCTCAAGATTATGTGCTGTTGCATCCGGGGGCCAGCCAGCTGTCGCAGGAGAAGGGAATTCAGAAGATCTATCCCTCTGCCAACTGGGTCAAGGTCATCAAGGGTTTTCGGGAGCAGCGGCCGGAGCTGCCGTTGGTGCTGGTGGTGGGGCCAGAGGATGAGCAGCTGGCGGAGGGCTTTCTGGCGCAACTGCCGGAGCTGCCGGTGAGCCGTCCTGTCCGGCTGGGGCAGCTGGCGGCCTTGATTGGGGGGGCAACGCTGCTGTTGTGCGCCGATAGCGCTCCCATGCATTTGGCGGTGGCGGTGCAGACGCCGCTGGTGGCGTTGTTTGGGCCCACCGACCCGCTGCGGTTGCTGCCTTCAGAGGGGCCGTTTCGGGCGGTCAAGGGGGCCGATGGGAAGGTGGAGTCGATTGCCCCCGAGCAAATTCTGCAGGTGATCTTTCCGGCCTAGAGCCAAGGTTTTCGTGGCAGCAACCCAGTCCAGTTTCTCTGCAGGCGGACCGAGAAGCCTTCTAGCCTGGGAGATGTGTCCCTGTCTGCTTTTAGCCGGCGGGAGAGCTTGCTTTGTCACCTTGGCTCTCCTAGGCTTGCTGGCGAGCGACCGTAAGGCAGTCAGCATTGCTGTTGACCGGGGGAACTTCTGCCCTCTTGGGGGAAAGGGGCTGGGGAAGTAGGGGATTCTCATGCGGACGAAGGGACTTGAACCCTTACGCCTTGCGGCACTAGATCCTAAGTCTAGCGCGTCTGCCGTTCCGCCACGTCACTCTCACCCATGCTAGCTCGCCCTCTGGGCCAGGGCGACCTGTAGGGCAGCAGTCTCAGCATCATCGTCATCTCGAATCGGAATCCCGCTCCAAGTCGCGAAAAAGAGGTGTGCTCAGGTAGCGTTCCCCAAAACTAGGCTGGATCATTACAATCCGCTTGCCAGCGTTTTCCGGTCGCCGCCCCACCTGGATGGCTCCCGCCAAGGCAGCCCCAGTGGAAATGCCGGAGAGGATCCCTTCTTCTTTGGCCAGGCGCCGGCTGTAGACCATGCTCTCTTCATCTTCCACTGGGATCACCTCATCCAGCAGGTCGCGCCGCAGCACATCAGGCACGAATCCCGCTCCGATCCCTTCAATGCGATGAAAGCCGGGCCGTCCACCACTCAAGACGGCACTGGCCTTGGGTTCAACGGCCACCAGTCGAATGGCTGGGTTTTTCCCCTTCAAAAACTCGCCCGCCCCCGTGATGGTGCCGCCGGTACCTACCCCTGCCACCAGGATATCCACTTGACCATCGGTATCTTCCCAAATTTCCGGGCCGGTGGTTCTGGCATGGATCCGGGGGTTGGCGGGATTGGTGAACTGGCCCAACATGTAAGCGTTGGGAGTGCGGCGGACGATCTCTTCAGCCTTCCAGATGGCTTCCCCCATGCCGCCGGCGCTACTGGCCAGGTGCACCTCTGCTCCGTAGGCTTTCAACAGCAGTCGCCGCTCCAGGCTCATGCTCTCAGGCATGACGATGATGAGCCGGTAACCCTTGGCAGCAGCGGCCATGGCCAGGCCAATGCCGGTATTGCCAGAGGTGGGCTCCACCAAGATGGTCTTGCCGGGGGTGATCAAACCGGCCTGTTCGGCAGCCTCGATCATGCTGACGGCAATGCGGTCTTTCACCGAAGCGGCGGGGTTAAAGCTCTCCAATTTCACCACGATCTCGGCCAGGCACCCCTCCGATTGCGGGATCCGATTCAACCGCACCAGCGGGGTGCGACCGATGAGCTGGGTGATGTTGGCGGCGATTTTCATGGCTAACAAAAAGGAAGAAACCATTGCGGCAGTGGGCCCTAGCCCTTAACTCCGGAGCAACCGAGGGCCTTACGCGAGGCTAACCCTTGAATAAGCTCCTTGGCGTGCCCCTTTCAAGATCTCACTGCCCTTGGCCCAGCATTGAGGGGATCCCTGCATTCTCCCTGCATTCCTTGAAGTTTTGAGAGGGAGGGCTACAAAACCCCTCCTGAAAATGAATTAGAGTGAGATCACACCGGAAGGACGAGTCCATTATGCACCTGAGTGACATCACTCATCCCAACCAGCTCCGAAACCTGAACCTGAGCCAGTTGCGCAGCCTAGCCCGCCAGATTCGCGACAAACATCTGCAGACGGCTGCCAATTCCCCGGTCGGCTGTCATCTGGGGCCAGGGCTGGGGGTGGTGGAGCTGACATTGGCCCTCTACAAGACCCTCGATCTGGATCGAGACAAGGTGATCTGGGATGTGGGGCACCAGGCTTATGCCCACAAAATGCTCACCGGCAGGTACCACAATTTCCACACATTGCGCCAGAAGGGGGGGATTTCCGGCTACCTGAAGCGCAGCGAGAGCCGCTTCGATCACTTTGGGGCGGGGCACGCTTCCACCAGCATCTCGGCAGCTTTGGGCATGGCCATCGCTCGGGATCGGCGAGGAGACAACTTCAAGGTGGTGGCCATCATTGGGGATGGGGCCCTGACCGGAGGCATGGCCTACGAAGCCATCAACCACGCCGGGCACCTGCCCAAGACCAACCTGATGGTGGTGCTCAACGACAACGGCATGTCTATTTCCCCCAATGTGGGGGCGATCCCTCGCTATTTAAACCGCCTGCGCCTCAGCCCGCCGGTGCAGTTTTTGGCCGACAGCCTAGAAGAGCAACTGAAGAACCTGCCCCTACTGGGATCCAGCCTCAGCCCAGAAATTGACCGCCTCAAGGAAACGGTGAAGCTGGTTACCGCTGTGCAAAACAACAAAGCCGGCATTATCTTTGAGGAGCTGGGCTTTACCTACGTGGGGCCGGTGGACGGGCACAACCTGGCGGAGTTGTTGGATGCCTTTGAGTTGGCCCACGGCATCTCCGGCCCGGTACTGGTGCATGTAGCCACCGTCAAAGGCAAGGGCTACCCGCCTGCCGAAGCGGAACAGGTGGGGTATCATGCCCAATCCCGCTTCGACCTGGCCACCGGCAAGCCCTACCCGCCCACCAAGCCCAAGCCCCCCAGCTACAGCAAAGTCTTTGGCCATGCCCTCTGCAAGCTGGCCGAGCGGGATCCCCGCATCATCGGCATCACCGCCGCTATGGATACGGGCACTGGCCTGGATAAGCTCAAGGAAAAGCTGCCGGATCAGTTTGTGGATGTGGGGATCGCCGAGCAGCACGCTGTAACGTTGGCGGCTGGCATGGCCTGTGAGGGAATGCGGCCAGTGGTGGCCATTTATTCCACCTTCTTGCAGCGGGCCTACGACCAGATCATCCACGATGTCTGTATCCAAAAGTTGCCGGTCTTCTTTTGCTTGGATCGGGCGGGAGTTGTAGGAGCCGATGGCCCCACCCACCAAGGCATGTACGACATCGCCTATCTGCGCTGCATTCCGGAAATGGTGCTAATGGCTCCCAAAGATGAAGCGGAGCTACAGCGCATGGTGGTGACCGGGATCCAGTACACCCAGGGCCCCATCGCCATGCGTTACCCGCGCGGATCTGGCGTGGGGGTGCCTCTGGCAGAAGAGGGATGGGAACCCCTGCCCATCGGCAAAGCCGAGGTGTTGCGCAGCGGCGGCGAGGTGCTGATCCTGGCCTATGGGTCGATGGTGCATCCCAGCCTGCAGGCGGCGGAGATCTTGAAAGAACACGGCATCTCAGCCACGGTGGTCAATGCCCGCTTCGCCAAGCCTCTGGATACTGAGCTGATCCTGCCTTTGGCCGAACAGAGCCGCTTGGTGGTGACGGTGGAAGAAGGTTGCCTCATGGGTGGGTTTGGCTCGGCAGTGGCCGAAGCCCTGCTCGACGCTGACCTGGCAGTGCCCTTGTTGCGCTTGGGGGTGCCGGATGTGTGGGTGGAGCACGCCACCCCCGAGGAATCCTTGGCAGAACTAGGCTTGAACAGTGCCGGGATTGCCGAGCGAATTCGGGCCAAGTTTCAGGCACGAGTTCTCAAGGGATCCCCTGCAGAACTTCCCACTGTCAATTCCTAAATCTATCCTGAATCTATTCTGAGAGGCCCATCCGCCGGTTGAACTGCTCGATAGCGGCTTGCTGCAGAGCTTCTGCAACAGGGCGGGTGCGCAGGAGGATCTGCACATCTCGCAGCAGGTTTTCTCGCCACAGGTTCTCCCGCAACACCTGCAGGCGGGCGTAGTTGGGATCCAAGCGCATGGCCTTTGCCCCCAGTTCCTCAGCCCGTTCGGTTTCTCCCCGAATGTAGAGGGCAGTCGCCAGGGCCAAATAGGGCTCTGCTACGGCATTGTTCATCTCTATCGTGCGTTCCCAGCGATCGATGGCGGCGTCCAGATCCCCCTGCTCATAGTCCACCAAGCCCATGTTGTTCATGGCCGGCCAATAGGCGGAATCCAACTCCAAGGTCTTCTCATATTCCTGCCGGGCCGCATCCCACCGATCCAGCATGAGGTAGGCATTGCCCAGTTGGAAGCGAGCGTTGGGGTTATCCGGTTGCAGGGCCACAGCTCGTTCCAGGGTTTCAGCAGCGGCAAAGTAGCTGCCCTGCCGCAAATAAGCCGATCCCAGCGAGTAGAGAACAGCCCCATCTTGAGGAGACAGGGCGCGGGCCTTCTGCAACGAGGCAATCGCCTGCTCCAAGTCCCCCAGTTCTAGGTGGACGTTGCCCAAAACATAGAGCAGCTCTGAGGAGTTGGGCACCATGGCCACGGCCAGTTGCAGGCGGCGCAGCGCTTCTTCCGTTTGACCAAACTGGGCCAGCCGCAGCGAGTCGGTGGCCAGTTGTAGCGCTTGGGCCTGCATCAAGCCCCCATTGGGCAGAGGGACGTGCAGCAACACCTGGGCCTGGGCAGAGCTCCACCCTCCCATCCCCAACACAACTGCCAGGCCCACCGACAAGGCTCGCCAGGGCCGGACGGATAACCGGAACAACAGTGGCGGCATGATACCCACGCAATAAACAGGCCATGCCCATGTTAGCTGTAACAGCCGGGGATCCCTACGTCTTGGTGTTCTCTTCTGCAGCGGCCATTTGAAAGGGCTCTTGAGCTGCTCATGCTCTTCTGCCTGTTGCTGAGGGTGCCCCGGCTTACACAGAGGTGGATAGGCCATGGTTTACCAGCCGAGAGCAGCCAAATCAGAGGCGCCGCCACCGCCGCCCCGATTGGGTGAGCAGATCTTCGGCAGCCTTTGGCCCCCAAGTGCCGGCCTCATAGGTGAACAGAGGCGGTGCAGCACCGCCGCCATTGCCGCTGCCGGGCTCAGACTCCCAGGCCGATAACACCGGCGTCACCACCCGCCAGGCCGCTTCAACCTCATCGGCACGGGTAAACAGCGTTGGATCTCCCAACAGACAATCCAGGAGCAGGCGATCATAAGCATCCGGTGTACTCGCTCCAAAGGCAGTCCCATAGCGGAAATCCATATCCACCGAGCGGGTGCGGATCTCTGGCCCCGGCATCTTGGCCTCAAAGCGCAACGAGATGCCCTCATTGGGTTGGATGCGCAGTACCAGGATGTTGGGACTCACCTCCCGAGCCGCCGATTGGAACAGGGAAAGGGGCACCTGCTTAAAGTGAATGGCCACCTCCGAAACCTTCTTGGGCAGGCGTTTCCCAGTGCGCAAGTAGAAGGGCACCCCCTTCCACCGCCAAGTATCACACTCCAGTTTCAGAGCGACGTAGGTGGGGGTTTTGGACTGGGGATTGACATTGGGCTCCTGCCGATAGCCCAGCACCGGCTTGCCGGCAATCCAGCCAGGGCCGTACTGCGCCCGCACCGCTGCGGCTGCCACATTGCGGGGATCCGCTAGGCGGGTGGCCTGCAGCACCTTGGTCTTTTCGTTGCGCACCCCATCGCTGCGCAGTGAGACAGGTGGCTCCATGGCCGTCAGGCAATAGATCTGCATTAGGTGGTTTTGCACCATGTCTCGCAGGGCGCCGGCAGTGTCGTAGTAGCCGGCCCGATCCTCCACCCCCACCGTCTCCGCCACGGTGATCTGCACATGGTCGATGTAGTTGCGGTTCCAGAGAGGCTCGAAAATGGCGTTGGCAAAGCGGAAGACCAGCAGGTTTTGCACCGTCTCTTTGCCCAAGTAGTGATCAATGCGGTAGATCTGCTCTTCCTGGCAAATTCGCTGCACAAGGCGGTTGAGTTCCTGGGCCGAGGTGAGGTCGTGGCCAAAGGGCTTTTCGATCACCACCCGCGTTTTGGTCGGATCGGCCACCATGCCAGCTGCCCCCAACTGTTGGATGGCCTGGGCATAGAAGTCCGGCGCCACCGCCAGATAGAACACTCGGTGGCCGCGGGTGCCCCGCTCCTCATCCAACTGGCTGAGCAGTTGCTTTAGGCGCAGATAGCTCTCAGCATCTCCGATATCGAGGCGGCAATAGAACAGGCGGCTGGCGAAGTCCTGCCAGAGGGCCTCCGGCCCCAAGTCCTGGGGGGCAAACTCCTGCACGGCAGCCCGCATCTTTTCCCGATAAACCTCGTGAGTCCAATCGCGGCGGGCCACCCCCACCAAAGTAAACTCCGGCGGCAGCCGCCGCTGCCCAAACAGCCGGTAGTAGGCCGGGAGCAGCTTGCGGGCGGCCAGATCCCCAGAAGCGCCAAACTGCACCACAATGCAGGGATCCGGGGTGCGTTCTTGGTTGAGACCAACGCGAAGGGGGTTTTCTGCCAGGGTTACCATAGGCCAGCTTGGCTCAAAGAGAAGGATTGGGAAGAACCTAGGGCACCAGAGAACCCTCTAGGCAGCGCAGCACTTCTTCCACGTTCTCGCGGCTGCCGATGATAAGGGGCACCCGTTGGTGGAGAGATTGGGGGACGATGTCTAGGATGGCCTCGGTGCCAGTGGTGGCCGCCCCGCCCGCCTGCTCGGCCAGAAAAGCCAGGGGGTTGGCCTCGTACATCAGGCGCAGCTTGCCCTCCGGTTTTTTCTGGGTGCCGGGATAGAGGTAAACTCCGCCCTGCAGGAGAATGCGGTGAAAATCCGCCACCAGAGCGCCGCTGTAACGGGAGATGTAGCCATCGCGGCGGTGAACATACCGGACATAGTTCTGGATCCCTTCGCTCCACTGGCAAAAATAGCCCTCGTTGAGGCTGTAGACGGAGCCGCGTTCAGGAATGCGGATGTCGCTGCGGGAGAGGATAAATTCCCCCAAGCTGGGATCCAACGTAAAACCGTGTACCCCCTTGCCGACGGAATAGACCAATTGGGTGCTGGGGCCGTAGAGAATATATCCCGCAGCCAGTTGGCGACGGCCCGGTTGCAGCAGGTCTTGGTTGTCCGCTTCCGGGCGATCCTCAAGAGGGTGAAGGACGGAGAAGATGGAGCCGACGCTGAGGTTGGCGTCAATGTTGGAGGATCCATCCAGGGGATCGATCATCAGGGCCAGGCGGCTGAGGGAGCAGTTTTCCGGCAGGCGAGCCGGGGTTTTCATCTCTTCCGAGACCAGCCGACACACCAGGCCCGTTTGCTCCAAAGCGCGAATGAAGGCCCGGTTGGCGTAGTCGTCCATCTGTTGCTGTTCTTCCCCTTGGACATTGAGGCTGCCGGTAACCCCCAGCGCCCCTTCGATCAGTCCTGCCTGACTCAGCCGCCGGGCGATCATCTTGCCGGCCAGGGCAATGCGGTTCATCAGGGCGCTGAAGTCTTGAGCCTCTGCCGTAAAACTGCCAAACTGCTGCAAAACATGACGGGAGAGGGTGAGCACATCCCGCAACATCTCCCGTGAGGACTCCGTCCCGCTAACGCGGTCGGCACTGCTGGGCACTGCAGGCGAGGGGAGAGGAGAGCTGAGAACCATACGAGGCTTCGCCAACACGAAGGGGAAACACCAACACCCAGGATCCCTGGCCCCCATGTCTTGACTCGGTCTCGCTAACGCGATTGGAACCTGGGATCCCTTCTATTAGGTAGGCTGGCCGATTCCTGGCGCAGGTGCAGACAACTTACAGAGTTGCTTCAGATTTGGTTTGGATCCCTCTTGCCGGCAGAGCTAGTGTTCCCCCGAAGAGAGGCGGTAGGATGAGTTCTAGCCGTTTTCTTCCTTGCCCACTTCCTCTCGATTCCCTCTGGCAATGATGGCCAATTCTCCGCTCCCACTGCGCAGCCAAGTGGTCACCCAAGGGGTACAGCGCTCCCCCAACCGCGCCATGCTCAGAGCCGTGGGCTTTCGCGACGAAGATTTCGGCAAGCCCATCGTCGGCATTGCCAACGCCCACAGCACCCTCACCCCCTGCAACATCGGGATCCAAACTCTGGCGGAGCGGGCGGAGGCGGCTTTGAGAACGGCGGGCTGTATGCCCCAGGTGTTCGGCACCATCACCATTAGCGACGGCATCTCGATGGGCACGGAGGGGATGAAATACTCCCTGGTGTCGCGGGAAGTGATTGCCGATTCCATCGAGACGGTGGTCAACGGCCAGAGCATGGATGGCCTCTTGGCCATCGGCGGCTGCGACAAGAATATGCCGGGGGCGATGATTGCCATGGCCCGCCTCAATGTGCCCTCCATCTTCGTCTACGGCGGCACCATCAAGCCGGGTCACTACAATGGCCGCGACCTCACCATCGTCAGCGCCTTTGAAGCGGTGGGGGAGTTCAGTGCCGGGCGCATCTCCGAGGAAGAGCTGCTGGCGGTGGAGCGCCATGCCTGTCCCGGTGCCGGATCCTGCGGCGGCATGTACACGGCCAACACCATGTCCAGCGCGTTTGAGGCTATGGGGATGAGTCTGCCCTACTCCTCCACCATGGCTGCAGAAGACGAAGAGAAAGCCGAAAGTGCCGCCCAATCGGCCAAGGTCTTGGCAGAGGCCATCAAAGCCAACCTCCGCCCCCGCGACATCATCACCCGTAAAAGCATTGAAAATGCCATCTCGGTGATCATGGCCGTAGGGGGATCCACCAACGCCGTGCTCCACTTTCTGGCCATTGCCCATGCGGCAGAAGTGCCCCTGACGCTAGATGATTTCGAGACCATTCGTGCTCGCGTACCTGTCCTCTGCGATCTCAAGCCTTCAGGGCGGTTTGTGGCCACCGACCTGCACCGGGCCGGCGGGATCCCCCAGGTGATGAAAATGCTGCTCAACCACGGCCTGCTGCACGGGGACTGCCTCACCATCTCCTGCCAGACCATCGTCGAAGTCCTGCGGGATGTGCCGGACGAGCCTAGCCCGGATCAGGAGGTGATCCGCCCTTGGCACAGCCCCCTGTATCCCCAAGGGCATCTGGCCATCCTCAAGGGGAATCTGGCTCCCGAAGGAGCAGTAGCCAAGATTACCGGCGTCAAGAACCCGAAAATTACCGGGCCGGCGCGGGTCTTCGATTCAGAGGAGTCCTGCCTGCAGGCCATCCTCTCCGGCCAGATCCGAGCAGGGGATGTGGTGGTCATCCGCTACGAAGGCCCCAAAGGTGGCCCCGGCATGCGTGAGATGCTCTCGCCCACTTCGGCCATCATCGGCGCCGGCTTGGGGAATAGCGTTGGCCTGATCACCGATGGCCGCTTCTCCGGCGGCACCTACGGCATGGTAGTGGGCCATGTGGCTCCCGAAGCCTATGTGGGGGGCACGATTGCCCTGGTGGAGGAAGGGGATCTTATCACCATCGATGCTCCGGCTCGCCTATTACACCTGCACGTGAGCGAAGAAGAGCTGGCCCGCCGCCGCGCCCGCTGGTCTCCTCCTGAGCCTCGCTACAAACGGGGCACCCTAGCCAAGTACGCCAAGCTGGTCTCCAGCAGCAGCTTGGGAGCAGTGACGGATTTGAACCTGTGGGATTAATTTCCCTCACCCCCGGCTCGTCTCCCAGAGGGAGAATTGGTACTTGAGAGATAGCTCCAGATTCCTGACCCTGCAGGGATCAGCCTTGCTGGGTTAAGTGCAAGAAAGCGGCAGAGATGAAGGATCCCTGCCGCTGGGTTTTATGGGCTGACGGCCTCAGAGACAACTAGGTACCGATGATCCCGCCGTCATTTTTGGTGATCACCACCACCGCCGAGCGGGGGTAGAGATTGGGGTCGTAGTCGGGCCAGCGGGAGAGGATCTTGCCGGCGGCAAAGTCGTCCTCGCTGGTTCTGGCTCCCGGATGTTGCACGTTGATGAACATGGTGCGCTGATCGGGAGTGGTGACCACACCGGTGATCTCTTGCCCAATCGGCCCGGTCAAGAAGCGGCGAATTTCCCCTGTATCCGGATCGGCAGCCAACATTTGGTTATTGCCAAAAGGAGCAAAATCCCCTTGGTTGAGATTGCTGTCGCTGGTGTCGGTCTGGATCCAGAGGCGACGGCTGGCATCGAACCACAGACCATCGGGAGAGTTGAAGATGTTGTCTTCATTGAGGGGCTGGCCCGATAGCTTGCGGCTATCTTCAGGCGGCCCGGCCAAGACAAAGAGATCCCACTCGAAACGGGTGGCTTGAGGCCGGTCGTTGGCTTCCTTCCAACGGATGATGTGACCCCACTTGTTTTTGGGACGGGGGTTGGCAGCGTTCACCTGGTCTTGTTCCCGACGGCTGTTGTTGGTCAGGGTGAAGTAGACCATGCGGGTTTGCGGATCCACCGCTCCCCACTCAGGCCGGTCCATTTTAGTAGCACCGACAAAATCCGCCGCCGTGCGGGTATTCACCAACACATCTGCTTGGCTGGTGAAGCCGTTTTCCGGGGTCAGGCCGTTTTTCCCAAACACCAGCGGCAGCCACTCCCCTGTGCCATCTTCGTTGAACTTGGCCACATACAAGGTGCCATTGTCCAACAGATGTCCACCCGCCGTTTCCTTGCGGTAGGGCTCGGCAGAGACGTACTTGTAGATGTACTCAAAGCGGGCATCATCCCCCATGTAGGCCACAATCGGCTGGCCTTCCACCGGCGGCTGGAACACCACGCCTTCGTGGGCGAAGCGGCCCAGAGCGGTGCGCTTCTTGGGAGTGCTGCTGGGATCAAAGGGATCGATCTCCACCACCCAGCCAAAAGTGTTGGGCTCATTGCGGTAGTCTTGGGTGGCATCCGCAGCGGTGGGGGTGGCATTGAAGCGGATGAACTCGTCCGCCTTGTTGCTGGCCAGCTCCCAGCCGTAGCGGGAAGTCTCGGTGCTCACGCCGTAGCGCTTGTGCTCCCGGGGCAGGTTGGGCTTTTGGTCGGGGCCTTTGCTGGTGTTGCTGAAGTAGCCCGCCCAGTTCTCCTCACAGGTGAGGTAGGTATTCCAGGGAGTGACGCCGTGGGCGCAGTTGTTCAAAGTACCCCGGGTCATTGTGCCTTCAGGGCTGAACTTGGTTTTCACGAAGTCGGATCCCCGCACCGGGCCGTGGATCTCCATGAGGGTAAGACCGGTGATGCGGCGGTTGAGGCGATCCCGCACCACTTCCCAACTGCCGTCTCCCTGCTGCTTGATGTGGACAATGCTCACCCCGTGGCCATTCAGCTCTTTCAGCACCTGGTCGGGATCGCGGCTGCCGTCAGGATTGGTGGGATACAAGTCGGAATCCAGCTTTTGGCCCACAGCCGCAGCATGCATAAACCGAGGCTCGACGTACTCGTGGTTAAACACCAGCAAACCCTCGGTGGAGCTGCCCTGCCAGGGATCCTTCCCGTCAATGGGGAAGAAGTGCATGCCATCGTGGTGGCTGCCCACCTGCATTCCCTGCTCGGCACCGGTGTTTTCCAGCTTGAACTGTGGATAGGTGCCGGTGATGGGAGTACCCCAAGCCAGCAGCGGACGGGCAGTGTAGCCTTCGGGCACCACCAGTTTGTCTTCGGCGCTCACAGGAATTGCCTTGAAGCCCAGCAAAGCACTGCCACTGGCGGCTTTTGCCGATTTGGAAGCACCGTTCAGCGCAGGCAAGCCAAAAAAGGTGGCCACCGCCGCAGCAATTCCCCCCTGCAACACTTGACGCCGCTGCAAACGGCTCTCCAGGATGCTGCTGAAAGTGGGGTTGGGAGAGTGGTTACACATAGGCTCGTCTCCAGGACGAAGCTTAGGGCCATGCGAATGGATACTCACGTTGACTTCTCCTCTTGTCTTGACAAGTTTTGTTTAGAAACTTGGCGAGTCTTATAAAACAGCACCTAACCACTGCGCTACTCTATTCGCGCATGAGGATAGGCACTACAAAGTTAGTGGCTTGAAGTTAAGAGAAGACTAAGCTCAGATTAAGCCTTGCAAGTGTAAACAATTTCTTTAGATTGAAGCAGCAGTTTCTTAATCATTTGTTGCAACGAGAAGAAGACTTGGTTTAAGTCAATTAGATCAAGTGCCAATAAAGTAGTCTGCAGTCCTTAGAATTGCGATTCTTATGCGATTCTTAGAGGTCTTTTCGTAACCTAGAGAACAAATACACCCCATCTTGATGGTACAGAAGCTGAAACTGGGTTTCCTTCTGTAAAGCTTCAATCAGGATGCGGGAGAACTCTGGAGTGCTGCGCCACCCCGGATGACGGGTGTTGAGCAACACATAATCAAAGGGATCCCACTGAGAGGGCGGGGATCCATTGAAGCGGCCCTCGTCTGTAAAGTAGATTACAGGTCGCTGGGTGAGGTGAGGGCTGATCTCGTGGGTGGTGAGGACGCCCCCTTGGGTGGTGATCTGGGCAAGAGCCTGTCGGGTTGCCTGCCAAGTGTCCAGGGAGCTGAGATAAATTGAGCCGAAAAAGGTGTATTTCCCCAAGGCCAAAAAGGCCAGCGAAGACCAGATCAGGGGCAGTTTTCCATCTTTTATAAAATGGCTCTGGAAGAGGTGATTTTTCACATTCTCGATGACGGCCAAGAACAAGAAAGGAACGATAGGCAAAGCGTACTGATGCACCAGATCCCGATAGGCAGGATTGCTGGAGAGTATATTCAAACCCAGGGTAGGCAGGGCAGGGATCCAGGGATCCCAATGCCGCCAAGAGAGGCCCCAAGCCAAAGGCGCAACCAGTAAAAATCCATAAAACAGGGTGTCCAGAGAGAAGACTTTGCTCAAAACCAGCATCGGTCTCAAGATTAAACCTTGAACAATTTCCGCAACAGAATTCCCTAGATAGTCGTAATGAGAAACGGCTGCCGGCTCGCTGCCGCTGAAGTAAGGGATGATCCCAAAAGTGGCTATCCCAAACCAAGCCGATCCTGCCGCAATTGCCGTCCAGCCGCCCACTTGGCAGCGCCATTGCCAGCGTTCTTGAATTCGTCCTCTTTCCCAAAGCAACAGCCAGGCTCCCAGGGCGACAACATTGAGAGACAACACTGCTTTACAGCCGAGGATGCCGCTCAAACAGAGAAGGAACCCCCACAATTTTCCAGAGCGAATGCAGAGCACAGCCGCCAAGAAAAGGGGAACGGCCAAAACCTCTGGATGAAAATCAAAAAGGTTGGCGTTAAAAATGGCCGGATAGAGAAGATAGGCTGTGGCAATCACCATCACTTGGCTGGGATCGACCTTGGCCTGAAGCGCAAGGTGATAAATGGCCGATGCTCCCAAGGTTAACGCCAGGGATTGGAGCCCAAACAGCCAATAGACCGAGGGGACAATGCGGTACAAAAAGCTGATGGGATAGAGAATAAAGGCTGCGTGGTCTCCCAAGATGTGGATCCCTCGAATGGTCGAAAACGGAACCTCTCCCCGACTGATTAGATAGATGGATTGGTCGAAGATGCCAAGATCATATCCTCCAGACTGAAACAGGTGATGCCGGACAACACTACAGCCAAAGAGAATGAAGAAATTAAAAATCATGATTGCCAGCAGAAGTGGAGGCAGAGGACGATCCTTCATAAGAACTAGGGCTTTTGATTTATAGATCTTGGCAAGGTAACTTTATCGCTTTTCTCAGCCTTGCGTGACATCCTAGCGAGATCTGGATTCGGCAGAGGCTCCGCCGCAATTCTGGACATTTCTCTTTCCTCGGGAGTATGAGGAATGGCTCAAGCTTGTTGGAGATAACGATACAGATGAGTTAGGACTGGTTACGACAAGAGGGTGTGATTTGGCCCAAGATGGCAGCATGTCTTGCCCCAGTTGCTTCCGGTAAATTGTTGGTCTTACCTTGCCAGGTTTTATAGGCCAATACCGCGAAGGCAAGGGCCTCTTTGGCCTTAGAAGGGATCCCCACTTGGTCGGAAGTCAACAGGGTTGTGGTCGGCAGTTGCTCCTGCAGCAGTTGCATGAGAACAGGGTTTTGGGTGCCGCCACCGCTGAGAATAACTTGATCTGGGGTCGCGGGCAAAAAGTCCCTATAGGCTTGGGCAATGGAGCAGGCCGTAAATCCTGTGAGGGTGGCAATACAGTCGTGAGCAGATATAAATTGGGTCCAAATTTGCTCCAAATAAAGGGATCCAAAATACTCCCGACCAGTGGTTTTGGGCGGTGCCTTTTGAAAATAGGGATCCCGCATCCATTCTGCAACTTTTTCCCAGTGGACTTGGCCTTGGGCAGCCCATTTTCCATCGCGATCAAAGGCTTGTTGTCCTTGGCTGGCCCGCATCACCGCCAGATCGATCAAAATGTTGCCGGGGCCGGTGTCGAAAGCCAAGGGGGATCCCCCACTGTAGAGGCTGGGGAGATAGGTAAGGTTGGCAATACCGCCGATGTTCTGGGCCACACGATGAAGGTGGGGATGCCTCAACAGCAGCCAATCCACAAAAGCTACCAAAGGTGCGCCTTGACCTCCTGCCGCCATGTCCCGCGCCCGAAAATTGCTCACCACCGGGATCCCGGTCAGCTCGGCAATCACCGCAGCTTCACCGATTTGCAAAGTCGAAGCTTCTGGCCCACTGGGGTTATGCCAAAGGGTTTGGCCATGGCTGCCGATGAGATCGATCTGTTGGGGGGTAAGATGGGCCGCCTGGATCCCTTGCAAGGCCGCTGCCGCAAAAGCTCGACCCAAGCGAAAGTTCAAGGTGCAGATGTGATCTACCGTGCCGGTTTTGGGATCCGCAGCCCGCAAAATCTCTGCCCGCAGCGTTGGGGAATAGGGGATCGTCTGGAAATGCATTAACTCCCACTGTAGGGGATCGTCACCCTCCAGGTGGACGATGGCTACATCGATCCCGTCTACCGAAGTGCCCGACATTAGGCCGACGACGATCATCTTGCTGGGGGCTCGCACCAGAGGCTTGAGAAGGTCTAAAGTTTTGCCCTCTTTCTCCCCTCCCCTTTTTAAGATACAGGCAGCGTATCCGGAGCTACCGCGTGGAGAGGATGAGTGAAGCCATCCGCTACGACCTTCTGTTGGTGGGGGGGAGTTCCTCCAACTTGATCTTGGCCCATCGCCTTTTGGATTTGGCCAAGCTATCCGGGCTAAGAATCTCCATCGCCATTTTGGAAAAAGCCCGCCAATTCGGCGGTCACATCGTCAGTGGCGCCATCTGCAACCTCCAAGTGATCGCCAAGCTCTTCCCCGATTTTGAAAGCCAAGGATTTCCCCACGAAGGCCGGGTGGAAGCCAATCACTTGAGCGTGCTGGGATCCCAACAGCGCTGGGATCTGCCGGAAGCGGTGATCCCGCCGGGATTTCGCAAGCAGGGGCAGTTCATTCTCACCCTCAGCCACGTCATCCGTTGGCTGGCCGAAACCCTGCAGGAAAAAGCCAAAGGGATCCCGAACGTTACCCTGGATGTGTTCCCTGGCTTTGCCGCCCATGAAATCCTCTACGACGGGGAGCGGGTGATTGGGGTGCGGGCGAGCGATTCCGGCCAAGTGTACGAAGATTGCATCTTTGCCGAACTCACCTGTTTTGGCGACAAAGGCTTCATTTCCAAAGATCTCATCGAGAAGTTTCAACTGCGCCCCAACCCGCAACTGTGGTCGGTGGGGGTCAAAGAGGTGTGGCAGATCCCCCAGTCCCGGCAGGGGCAGGTGTGGCATACCTTGGGCTACCCGGTTTTGGATGGCAGCTTCAGCGGGGGCTTTGTCTATGGCCTCAAAGACAATCGCCTGGCCTTAGGTCTGATCATCGGCCTCGACAGCAGGAACCCCAACCTTAACCCCCAGCAGCGTCTGCAGGAGTTCAAGGCTCACCCCTGGATCCAGTCCCTGATTGCCGGCGGCAAGTTGCTCAAGTACGGGGCTGCCGTGATTCCCGAAGGGGGCTACCACAGCCTGCCCACCCGGTTTGGCGTTGAGGGAGCCCTGCTGTTGGGGGATGCGCTGGGGGTGTTGGATGTGGGTAGCTTGGCCGGGGTGGATAATGCCATGGAAACCGGCTATCTGGCGGCGGGCCTCATTCACGATGGCTTCTTGAAAGGGGATCTGCGCATCCAAACCGACTACCAAAAGGCGGTGATGGAAAGTGCAGTGGGGCAAAACCTCTACCGCAGCCGCTACTTCCGCGAGGCTTTTTTGGAAAACTCCCGCCTGCTGGAAGAATACTTACCTCAGGTGTGCCGCAGCGTCGATGCCGGCCACCCCTGGCTGGGATCCCTGCGCTGGGGTTTACAGGATCCCGTTCGCCGCGGACGAGAAACTCTGCGCGCCTACACCCTGCTCACCGGGCGGGTCAGCCCCAGCGAGCCACCCCCGCGCAGCTATGTGGCCCCCCACGCTGCCATTCAAGCGGATTTTGTGGCCCCCACAGCCCTGGCCCCCCAGGAATTGGCCGCTCGACCGGGCTATTTCTCGCGGCCCGATGCGGTTTTTTTCGCGGATCCCCGCTACCCCGAGGGTAACCGTCACATCCTGGAGTTCGACGCCGAAACCTGCCGCCGGTGCATCGCCACCTACGACAAGCTGAATCGCCCCACCCCCTGCGTGGCCGACTGCACAGCAGAGGTACACCACATCCGCGACCAAAATGGCATCCGCTCCCATGCCATGTCTTTGGAAAACTGCATCCAGTGCCGCACCTGCGAGATCATCTGTCCCCACTTAAACTTGCGGGTCAACCCCAGCTACGAGGGATCCGGGCCGGATTTCTATGGGCTGTAGCCGTTGCTGAGGTTAACTCAGCTAGAAATCGCAGGAGCCCCGCACTGTACCTGTAGGGTCAGTGTCGGGAGGAATGCGGAAGTTATGATAGAACCATGACCCAAGTCCTGACCGTCTCCTGCAAGCTCAAGGTGTCCCAGTCGCAAGCCGCAAAGTTGGATGCGACAATGGATGCCTTTGTGCAGGCGTTGAACTGGGTCAACCAAAACACACCAGAAAAAGTAGTCAACGCAGTCAAACTCCAGTCCCTTTGCTATTACCAGATTCGCGCTCGGTTTGGCTTGTCCAGTAACTTGGCTCAGCAGGTTTGCAGACGGCTGGCCGGTGCCCGTAAAGTTGCCCGACAGAAAAACCGTCCGGTCAAAGCGTTCAAGAGAGGCTTCGCTACCTACGATGCCCGTATCTTTTCGTTCCGCGAGAAAGACTGGACGGTGTCGCTGACCACGGTGGAGGGTCGGGAGCGCTTTGAGCTGGCGATTGGCCGCTACCAGAGAGAACAGTTGGCAGGCTCCAATCCCAAATCTGCCACTCTGGTCAAGCGCAAAGACGGTTCCTACTCCATTCAAATCTGTGTGGAAACGGAACCGTGCCCACCGCAAGGCACGGATAGAGTGCTGGGCGTGGATTTGGGAAGGACGGATATTGCTCATACGTCAGAAGGGGATAACTGGAATGGACAGCAGTTGAACCGAATCCGAGACCACTACTCCAAGCTGAGGGCGGCACTCCAACGCAAAGCCAGTAAGGGCACCCGCAGTTCGCGGCGCAGATGCCGTCAACTGTTGCAACGGCTGTCTGGCAAGGAGAGGCGCTTTCAGGCGTGGGTCAATCATCGCATCTCCAAAGCTATTGTCTCTAGGGCAAAGGCGACAAACAGCGCTCTTGCTCTGGAAGACTTGACAGGGATCCGGGAAAGGGTCAATCAACAGCCGCGCAGCAAAGCCGAACGGCGCAGGGCCAACAGTTGGGCGTTCTACCAACTACGTCAGTTTCTGGAATACAAGGCGAGGGCTGCAGGGGTTGCTCTGATTCTTGTTCCGCCTGCTTACACGTCGCAGACCTGTCACCGGTGCTTACACATCCACCCTGAGCAGGGCAAGTCCTACCGCAGTGGCAAGTCGTTCAAGTGTGGACACTGTGGATGGGAAGGGGATGCGGATTTGAATGGTGCGAATGTGATTGCGCTTTTGGGGGCTGCTGTAAACCAGCCTAGAGGTTCGTGGTTGGCTTGCCAACTGCAGGGCTACCGAAAGCCTGCCCTGTACTGCGAAGCAGTCAGGGTCGGGTAGTTTACTTCGCTGCAGCTCGCCTGATCCTGGGGATCTAGCAATTATCCAAAGCAGAATGGATCTGCCCATCTTGGCCGACGATCCCAGGGATCCAAGCAACCTTGGAAATTGGCTAGGTTGGGTTAGGGCTTGTTGGAGATCTTTTGTCGGTGAGCGATTCTTTGGATGTCCAGGCTCCTCTGCCCGCCATTTTGGCCGATCTGCAAGAAGCTCTGGAATCCCTGGGGTTGGGCCATCTTCAGGTACAAGCGCGGCTTTCCGGCCACCGCCTGTTGCTGCGTCTAGAGGGGGATTCCTTGCCTGAGCCGGATGCTTTGCTGGGGAGCCTCTCGCCGGCCTTGGAGCAAATGGCGCTGACCCACAGGCAGCGTCAGGTGGAGCTGTTTGGCTTTCTGGCCAACGAAGGGATCCCGGAATGGCACCGCGAGTGGCGCTACCAGCCCCAGCCCAACCCCAACAGCCCTCTGTATCGCGCTCAGCGGGGGGATGGGGTAGCCATCCAGCAGGTACTGAATTACCTGTTGCGTCCAGAAGGGATCCAAGCACGGGTTCATTTCCATCCCAAGCTGGGCCTCTTGCAGGTGAACTTGCAGGCGGCAGAAGCTCCGGATCCGGCTTGGGCTAAGGATTTTCTGCGGCGAGCCTTGACCCGTCTGGAATGGACTTTTTTGCAACGGCTGCGGCTTTCCGGGCAAAAACTGGGCTCCTTTTTCCCGGCCTGGAGCCAGGAGTTCGATCTCAAACAGCCCGCCTTTTGGCAGGCCCCGCAGGTGCCCTTGACCGGGCGATCCCCCATCTCAGAGAGAGAAATCTCTCCGCTGGATAAGCCGCCACCCCCTTCTCCTGCCTCCCAGACTGAATCTCCGGGTGTCAGTTGACGGAGGAGATAGTAAGTAGCCGAGCGTTTGCAGCCGCTGGCTGAGCGTATTCTGAAGGACAGTGCTCGTTGGGGTTGGCCATGCGGGTTGTTTTTTTCGGCACGCCAGAGTTTGCCCTGCCTTCGCTGCAGATCCTGTTGCAGCCGCAGTCTCCCTTTGAAGTGGTGGGATTGGTCTGTCAGCCGGATCGGCCCCAGGGGCGAGGGCAAAAGGTGCTTCCCCCCCCTACCAAGGTTCTCGCCCAGGCCCACGGGATCCCGGTGTGGCAGCCTGTCCGCCTACGGCGGGATCCCCAAGTGCTGGCGGCTCTGGAGGCGCTGGCTGCCGATGTGTTTGTGGTGGTGGCCTACGGCCAGATCTTGCCCCTGACGGTGTTGCAGATGCCCAAGCTGGGCTGTGTGAATGTGCATGGATCCCTCCTGCCCGCCTATCGTGGCGCTGCCCCCATCCAGTGGGCTATTGCCAACGGCGAAACCGAGACCGGCGTAACCACGATGCTCATGGATGAGGGAATGGATACGGGGGCCATCCTGCTCCAGGCCAAGCTACCCATTGGGCCAGAGCAAACCAGCCTAGAATTGGCACCCCAACTGGCTCAACTGGGGGCAGAACTCTTGGTGGAAACGCTCTTGAAATTGGAGAAAGGGGAACTCACCCCTATTCCTCAGGACGGATCCCGGGCAACCTACGCCCCTTTGCTCAAAAAACAAGACTTTCACCTCGACTGGCAGCGCCCTGCCCAGGCCTTGCACAACCAAATCCGCGCCTTTTCTCCCGACTGTTTCACCAGTTTGAGGGGGCAGCGGATCAAAATTGTCCGCTCTGCCTCTCCTCAGTTGCACCCACCCCCTGGCGATCTCCCCCAAGGCAGCCCTGGCGAGGTGGTGGGATTGGCCAGGGGAGAAGGAGTCTATGTAGCCACCGGAGAGGGATCCCTGTTGATCCGGCGGGCGCAGCTGCCTGGCAAAAAAGAACAGTCCGCTTGGGACCTGGTCAATGGCGGCCAGCTCAAGGTGGGAATGCGCTTTGAGCCGCTCCCCGATTCTTGAGAGCCCACACACAGGGATCCCTTGGGCGCGGCCAACCCAAAGACGGCGAACCTGTCCGTTGCCTTGATTCTACTCTCTCTCTCTGGGAGAAAGGCTGGGGGTGAAGACTACTCCGGCTGGGGAAACTCCTGCCAAAGGTTGGTGCGCTGGCGCAAGCTGAGGAACTGTCCGCCGCCCAAGATGAGGTGGTCCAAAACCGGGATCTGCAGCAGCTGCCCCGCCTGCAAGAGTTGCCGGGTAAGGGCAAGATCTTCTGGGCTGGGATCCAAGCTGCCGGAAGGGTGGTTGTGGGCGACGAGGATGCGACTGGCCCCCTGTTTGATGGCGCTGCGGAAAGTCTCCCGCGGATGAGACAGGGTTTCGGTGGCGGTGCCCCGGGTTACAATCTGCTGGCTGAGCAGACGGTGCTTGACATCCAAGTGCAAGACGGCAAAGTGCTCTTGAGATTCCCACATCAAGTCACCACTCAGAGCCATAGCCGCTTGTTCTGGCGACTCAATGGCTGTCCGGTCTGGCGGACGACTCAAAAACACCCGTCGCCCCAGCTCGATGGCGGCCAACACCGTTGCTGCCTTGGCCGGGCCAATGCCTTCAATTTGCAGCAGCTCCCCTGCCTCCACCTGGCGCAGTTGGGCCAAGGGATCCCCTTGGGCTTCCAATTTTTTCAGGAGCAACTGGGCGAGGCCGACTGCCGAGAGCTTGCCTGGCCCCTGGCCAGTGTTGAGCAAGATGGCCAGCAGCTCGGCGTGGGAGAGGTGCCTTGCCCCTTGGCTGAGCAGCCGCTCGCGGGGACGATCTTGGGCAGGAATATCGCTGATGCGCAGCACGTACTGGCTCATCTGGGGCCTAGGGAGGAGAAGAGTTTTTTTTCAACAGCCAAAAGGGACTGCGGCGCTCGACGACCCGCCAAGATCCCAGAATGGCTGCCTGTTCGCCCTCGGGAGCTGTAAGTTCAGCTACAAAGGGATCCCAGGTAACCAGGTAGTCGGGCGCCTGCCCCTGGGCTTGCCAGTCGGCCAGCTCTTCTGGGCTGGCGGCGTAGGGAACCTGCAGCGGGCCATAAAAATAGGGTACAAAAGAGCGAAAGCCGTACAGGCCCACCGTTCCAGAGAGAGCCGGCTGGGCGTTGTTTTCGGAAGTGGCAAACTGCCGGAAAAAGTGGACGGCTCCCCCCTGGGTGTGTTGCAGCAGGTGGGGGAAGACCCAGCACCAGGCCAGTTGGGCGCTCAGTCCCGTGGCCAAGAGCAAAACTGTCCAGCCCCAAGCCCGCCGCCGTCCTCGACTCCAAAGGAGAATTCCCAGCAGCAGGATCGCGGCGGGGACGTAGGTCAACACCGGCCACTCCACCTCAGCCTGCAGGTATCCCAGCACCAAGCTGCTGGAAAAGTCGTCAGGGATGCCGGCAAAGACCCATGCTTGGACTAGCCCAGCGGGGTCCTGGGATCCCAGCCAAGGCAGCAATAGCCACAGGGCCAGCCAAAACAAGCCACTGAGCAGGATCCAGGCACTTTCCCAAAAACTGGGCCCTCTTTTCTCAGCAGCCAGGCGCTGCAAGCGCAGGGCAGCAAAGTAGGCCCCAATGGGATACAGCAGCGAGGTGTAGTGTACCAGCTTGGTTTGCACCAGCAGCGAAAACAGGGCCAGCACCACCCCAAAAGCCACCAACAGCAGAGATTCTGCCCGCCGAGTCAAATCCACCGAGCCCACGCTCCTGGGGATGGGCTGCAGGATCTCGGCCAAAGCCAAAGAACCCCAGGGAAAGCACCCCAGGGCAAAGGCCAACAGATGAAAATAAACCGGGCCGGGATGCCCATCTGAGCTGGTGAGGATGCGCCATTGGTAGCGCCCAAACTCTTCCACCCATTCTGGCCCCCGTTGCACCTCCTCCAACGCCAGCCAAGTGAGGGGAACAGCCACAGCTAGGCTGAGGAAAACCAGGCTCTCCCCCCATCGAAGGGGAGGATCCCGGTGCCAGACCTTGTAGCCAACCCAGATGAGCAGCGGCAACACCAACCCCACTGGCCCTTTGGCCAACACCGCCAAGCCCAGAGCCAGCGCCCCCACCGCCTTCCAAACCCGACCGGAGCACCCCACCCGACGCGCCTGATCCGCGGCCAACAGGGATCCCAGACCCACCCCCATCCCCAGATTCAACAGCGGGTCGATGAGGCCGGTTTTGTAAAAAAACAAGGGCAGGTAGCCCGTCAGCAGTAGGATCCCCCACAGGCAGCCAAACCCCACCCCACGCAGATGGGATCCCCACCCCACCAATAGCGCCACTGTGATCCCGCCCACCCAGGCATTGGGCAACCGCGCCGCCCATTCGTTCATCCCCAAAACAGCCATGGACAGGGCCTGCAGCCAAAAAAACAGGGGCGGCTTTTCAAAAAAGGGCTCCCCGTTGATCGCCAACGAGAGCGGATCCCCGCTGGCCAGCATCTGCCGCGCCAAGCTGGCGTAGATCAGCTCATCCCAGTCGAACAGATAGGGGATCCCCTGACCTACCCACAGCCACAGGCCGGCCAAAAGCCCCATCCCCAGGGATCCCTTGAGGCGGCCCAGAAAGCTAGGCATGGAAAGCTTCTGAAGACACCACCCGGCCCACGCTCTGAGGCGAGCGCAGGAGGCGGAGCAACTGGGCTGCCAGAGCGGATCCCTCCATCTCCGCCGGAATCTCCACCCCACACCAACGGCTGGAGCTACCCTGCAGGGCAGCTATCCACTCCGGGGCAAGGGATCCCCGCGCCACCCCGATCAATTGCGGCAGCCCCTCCCGGCGATACAGCCCGATCCAGCGCAAGCCCAGTTGAAAAGGCCCCGGTCGGAAATGGGGGTTCAAGCGGCCATCCGCCTCAAACTTGCTCAACATCACCTGCAGAGAGCAGATCTGGCGAGTATTGAGCGCAGGAGCCGAAGGCACAAGGCGGGCGCGGAACGTGGCAACCATCTCCGCAAAAGGGATCTGAACGGTCTGCTCTTCTCCCGGCGCAGTGTCGAACGCATAGCCGTAGGCGGGGCTGTCCCAGCCGCCTTGATCCCGCAGTAAGACCTTATACCGCTGCCCATCCCCTCGCAGGCGCAGCTCCAGACCGGCAAACCCCGACAAGTCCAGCGGCGGCTGCCAATTGCGGGTGCGCGTGGAAACAAACCCCCCAAAGTTGGCCGTGGAAACTTGCCCTGTAAACAGAAGCTGCCCCTCCCCCCACTGCAACTGGCTTTGGCTCACCCCTCCCATCACCACATCGTCCAAAATGCCCCAAAACCGATGCAAATCCGGGTTGGGCCGGCGAAAGTCGAACAGCATCCGCTCCGTTTGCCCACTGCTGCGCAATTGCTCCAGATAAGCCTTGGCCGTTGGTGGATCCCCCAAACCTAGGATCACGGTTGCTGTCGCCCAATCTGGCGTATGGCTCACCTCCACGCCCTGCTGCCGCAGGGCCTCCGCCAACCCGTCAGGCAAACCTTCCCCCACCACCCCTATCTGGATAGCGACCGGCTCGGAAAGAGAAGGTGGCACAAAATCATCCTCCACGGCCTGGAACCCATTTTGAACCCGACGCCACACCTCAGCCCAAGGCAGGGCCTCATAGTAGGTGAGCGTGTTCCAGAACCGCCCCAGATCCCAAGGCATGAGTCTACCTGATACATTCACGCTGAACTCTCCTGAACATGGTTCAGGAAAGAAGCGATCGCATCCTGCCTATCTCTGTTCGCGTCAGCGGGACGGAGTCCAAACAGGAAGGCGGTATCCCGCAAAGCCCTGAGGAATACCCCCCGAGCGCTTTCCCCCTTCACTTCCCGGCAACCGTTGCGGTGGACTCAAGGATCAGGGGGAAACTTGGTCTACTATATCCCTCTCAATGACTTTTGCCAAACCGCCTAAAGCTCAGTAAATTCAGCAAAGTTCAGGGTTTTGGGGGTTAGAGGCATGCTCATCTCTTCAGAGGTCTATCCCGGATCCCTAGCTTAGGGCAAGGCTGAAGAACTCCACCGCTTCTGCCAACACGTCTAAAAAGCGATCCACCTCCGCCAACGTGTTGTACAGGTAAACACTGGCTCGGGCAGTGGACTGTACTCCCAAATAGCGATGGAGGGGTTGAGTGCAGTGGTGCCCCGCTCGAACGGCAATGCCTTGCTCATCCAGCAAAGTAGACAGGTCATGGGGATGGACAGCCTCCACCGAAAAGCTAACCAGCCCTGCCCGTCGCGCCGGATCCTTGGGGCCATAAACCGTAATACCCGCTATGTGCTGGATCCCGTCCAACAGGTGGGTAATCAACCTTTGTTCATGGGCATGAACCCGCTCCAGACCGATCTGGCTCAAGTAATCTACGGCTGCCCCCAGCCCCACCGCCTGGGCAATCGCCGGCGTACCGGCTTCAAATTTGTGGGGGATATCCGCATAGGTGGCGTGATCCCAGTACACATCGGCGATCATCTCTCCCCCACCCAAAAAAGGGGGCATCGCTCGCAGCAGCTCCCGCCTGCCGTAGAGGACGCCGATCCCCGTTGGGCCACACATCTTGTGCCCCGAAAAGGCCAACCAATCGCAATCCAGCGCCTGGACATCCACAGGCATGTGGGGCACGCTCTGGCAGGCATCCAGCAAAACCTTGGCTCCGTAACGATGGGCCAGTTCAGTCATCTCCTGAACGGGGTTGATGGATCCCAGCATGTTGGAGACCTGGGTTACCGCCACCAAGCGGGTGCGGTCGCTGAGCAAAGATTGGTAGTGCTCCAGATCCAACTCTCCCTCTGGCGTGATCTGGATGAACTTGAGGTGGGCTCCCGTCTTCTGGGCCACCCATTGCCACGGGATTAGGTTGCTGTGGTGCTCCATCACCGAGAGGACGATCTCATCCCCCCGCTCCAGATGGCTCAAGCCCCAACTGTAGGCCACCAGATTGATGGCTTCGCTGGCATTGCGGGTGTAGATGATCTCCTGAGGAGAAGGCGCGTTCACAAACCGAGCGATCTTTTCCCGCGCCCCCTCATAGGCATCTGTGGCTTCGTTGCTCAGCGTATGGACCCCACGATGCACGTTGGCGTTGCAGTGTCGATAGTAATGATCCATCGCCTGCATAACCGCCAGTGGCTTTTGAGAAGTGGCGGCATTGTCAAAGTAGATCAGCGGGTGGCCGTTGACCTGGCGCTGCAAAATCGGAAAATCTGACCGCACCTGGGCAGCCAGATCGAAAGAATGGTCAAGCTTGAGAGAAGAAAGGGGGGATACCGCCATGGTCTGCGCAAAAAGCCTGCTTCCCTCAGTATGACATTGCTTCGGGCCAGCCCTCGGCCAACCCCTCTGCCCAAACCGTTGCAACGGCCAGGGATCCCTTCCTCCCTGACCTGAAAGCGAAGCTTGTCACAAAATGTAACTTTGTGTTAAGTTTGGTTACAGCAACCAATACGAGGTATTAGCAATGCAATCGTCTCCCAGAATCCCTTCTCGTCTGGACTCCGCTTCTGTTGCCCAGTACTACGACACCACCAACGACTGGATCCCAGGCTGGACGGAGCAAGCAGAGCGTTGGAATGGACGCTTGGCCATGTTGGGCTTGGTGATCAGCATCGCTACGGAAGCGGCGTTGGGCCACAGTGTTTTTGCCAGCACTCTCGCCCAGTGGCTAGGTCTGCAATAACCTGCAATAATTTGTCGAAGAACTTTTCGGTAGAGCCACATTGGACATCTCACAGACTTTCTCTTCGGCTTTGAGATGTTACAGCTCTACCCTTTTTGGGAGCTTTTTCACCCTTCAATCCCTATCTCGACAGTCCGATGATGCTTGACAATCCCTTCCTCCCCTACATTGCCGTCATGGTGGCCGGGCTGGTGGCCGCTGTTGTGATTGGCTCGATGGCTTTCTTCAACTCCAAGCGCCCTGCTGGCTGGGAAGGCGCCGGTCGCCCGCGGTACGTGCCGCAGTACGGTCAAGACGGCGATACCCCGCCGGAGTGGGAGATTGGCTGGACGGAGAAGGCCGAGCGATGGAACGGACGGCTGGCCATGCTGGGGTTTGCCATCAGTGTTGTGGTAGAGGCCATAGTGGGCCACAGCGTGTTTGCCTCTGCACTGGGGATCCACTGATCCAAGTTGAAAGCTGTCCGGCGCCCAGTCGTCTCGAGGAAATAAAGGCGGAAGCTATGGAAGCCTGCTTTTTCCTCATGCGTGCTCTTTGTCTTTGCCGTGCAGTACTACCTCGCTTATCTCCTGGAAAGGCTGTACCCAAAGATCGGTGCCTCCTCCATTCGGTTGGTGTCTAGCCATCTGTTGCCTGTCTAATATGATTCTCAAAGGTGAGACGTGCTGGAAGCTCAGAAAGGTTCGTAGGGATACCCACAAGCTTGAGTGTCTTGAAAAATAGATGGAAGTTATCTACCTTGTCACAGCGGAAGTAACAATCAGAGCTCTTTGTTGACCTAGACCCTGAGATAAACTCCAGGCGGAATACGTAACCATCCTCACTATCAATGCACAGCTTAATCTCTTTGATAGCCTGGATCCTAAATAACAATCGCTCTGAAGAACCGAAATCCTCGACTCTAACGTACTCCCTACTTATGGCAACGCATCCAAATGAAACCTCTTGTCCACGCTCAATTGCTTCTCTCATGCCTTTCCAGCGCGTGGAGCAAATGTAGCTGGCTACATACCTCATCAAAGGCAAAGACGGGGAAGATATAGATACGACAGGATTTCCTTGGCAATTGATGTAGTAGCTGTAGTATGGGTAGCATTCTGATTTGACAAAACCGACACTCTTCTTTCTGAAGTCCACGTTCACTGAGACAATTTCGTTATACCTATAGGCAAGTCTGTTCTGCTTTCCTAGGATGTCACGATAGATGTCATGATAAATGAAGCCATTGCTCAAAATAACAACCCTAGATTTATAGGGTTGATTTGAGTACCAATAGTACCAAAGAAGCATCGATAAACCACCCAACAATCCAGAAAAAGCCATAGCAATAGGAGGTATGCCACTGGCCAAAGTGCTAGGGATCCATGTCCCTAAGGCAGAAAGTATTGCCGATAGAACTGCGAAGATAGGAAGTCCAATAAGTAGCAATGTAGATAAAGATACCGACACAACACGCATCAGCAAAGTAAAAGGGCTCCATTTCTCGATTGGCGTTTCTTCTGTTGTTACGAGGTATCCCAGTGACTTATCCCGTACCAGCTTTGTCTCGGCCTCTAATAACATCACTTATCCCCCCTCACTTCTTGGATAAGCTCCATTGGCAATCTATGCCAAAGTAGTGTTTAGAGACAAACTCATAATCTATTCTGTTTCACCACTGGATAATCTTTTTCTGAACGGCTGTCATACACATGGCAACGCGAGCATTGATCTCATCCTCAGAGCCGAAAATATCCAACTTTTCTTTGAGCCTCTGGATACAGTTTTGTACGGTCTTCTTGCTGGTGTGAATGCGATCTGCGATGGCCTGATCGGTGAGGGCTTCTTTGCAGAGCAAGTTCAAGACCTCAATTTCTCGTTCCGTCAGCTTCGTAAGACCGCGCAACTCCCGCGGCATGCGCAATTCTCCATTGAGGGCACTTTTGGCCCCCTCCAAAAACACGGTGCGCCGTTCCATTTTGTTGACCGCGGCAAACCCACCCTGGTGTTTGCTGATCAGGCCCACCAATGGAGTGAGCAGCAGCGGCTCGCTGGAATAGGCCATCACATTCAAGGTGGGGTAGTTCTCAAAGATATGACGCAGGAACTCTAGGCCAGGCTCGGCAGACTGCTCCCCGCTGGTTTGACCGTAGAGCAGATCGGCTACAACCAAGTCCGGTTGTTCCCGCTGCAAGCGCAGGATGGCGTCCATGGGATTGGTGACCGTAATACATTGAGCATCTGCTGCAATGCGTTGCAGCCACTCACAGTTGTTTTGAGCCACCTCTGGATGATCTTCGACGATCAAAAACTTGAGCGGGGCAGTGGCGCTTTCAACCTCGGGCATCAATCCACTCCTCTAAATCCTTATCTTGTAGTCCATTCTCTGCCGAGCGAGCTTGGCCGAGATGCGTTCGTCGGCAAGGGATCCGTCTGCAAGCATAGCTCCCAGCCGACTACCCCAGTGTAGCCTCAGGTAGGGGCTTAGAGGTGAGCCTGGGGGGGTGGGAAAGGACAGGTTAGGCTAGAGGGTGACGTCAACCGGATCTGAACTGTGGTACCCCTGCAAGATCGCAACCCAACCACCCGCACAGCCTATGTCACTTATGCCCTGGTGATCGTTAACATCTTAATTTTTCTGTACCAGCTAACCCTGTCGCCACAAGAGCTGGCAGCTTTTTTCCGGGAGTGGGCAGTGGTACCGACAGAGTTGACGGCCAGTTTTCGAGGGGAGCTCACCTCTTCGTCGCGTCCGGAATGGATAACCCTATTCACCTCACAATTTCTGCATGGGGGCTTTCTCCACATTGGCGGGAACATGCTTTTTTTGTGGGTTTTCGGCAACAACGTTGAGGATCGCTTGGGCCATGTGCGCTACCTCATCTTTTACCTGGCTTGCGGAGCTTTGGCTGCATTAACGCAGTGGTTTTTCGACATGGGATCCCCCATTCCTTCACTGGGGGCAAGCGGCGCTATTGCTGGCGTATTGGGAGCGTATATTTTGCGTTTTCCACGGGCCGAGATTCTGACCCTGGTGCCCTTGGGTATTTTCATCACAACCCTCTACGTTCCGGCTTGGGTGTTCCTAGGCTTTTGGTTCATCCAGCAAGCCTTCTACGGCATTGCCAGCCTACAGACGCCTACCAACATCGGTATGCAGGGTGGGGGGATTGCCTATTGGGCCCATGCGGGCGGTTTTGTGTTTGGGGCCATTTTGGGGCCGCTAATGGGTTTGTTTTCCGGCAAAAGCCCTTATGACCGCCAAATGACATGGCAACAACGCGACAGGGATCTGTTTTGATTTGATCAGCTTTGATACTTTCTCAGTCTATTGTTAATCGGATAGCAGCGTGATGGGAGAAAGCCATGGTCAGTCTATCTGCCAAGCCTCTAACTCTGGAAGACTTTCTACAACAGCCGGAAACTCAGCCCGCCAGCGAGTTCATCAAAGGAGAAATTATCCAGAAGCCCATGCCACAGGGAAAACATAGCCGTCTCCAACTAAAACTGGGTAGCTTCATTAACGAGATGTTGGAGCCTTCTCAACTGGGAATGGCATTTCCAGAGCTGCGCTGCACCTTCGCCGGATATGCGATTGTGCCCGATATTTCTGTGATCCCCTGGGATCGGATCCCTGTGGATGAAGATGGCACCATTCAAAATCTCATCCCCTTTTGCCCGTATTGGATGATCGAGATTTTCTCTCCCAATCAAAATCAAATGAAGCTGGTCAAAAAAATCCTGATCGGTTTGGCCCACGGCTGCCAAATGGGGTGGGTGGTGGATCCCGAAGAAAGGGTTGTTTTCGCCTACCCTGCCGGGCAGCAGCCGACAGTACATGAGGATCCCCAAGAGGTGATCCCCGCTCCTGCGTTTGCCCAAGGGATCCAACTGACAATTGCAACTTTGTTTGGCTGGATGCAAGTTCAAGCTGGTGAGGGCCGCAAGCCCAATAGGGGATAGAAAGGGAGTGGATCCCTTTCCGACCCTCAGTTCTCATCTCAATTCAACATTATTATTCAGTTGTTGTAGAGGGCAGGGGCTTGGGCAACCGTCTCACCAGTTTGAGGCAGCTCCTGCCGCAGCAGCGCCACCAAGGCGTTGGTGGATTGGTCGTAGAGGCTGGTCACCAGCTTGGGATAGAGGCCAATGCCGATGATTGGGATCAACAGGCAGGCGATGATGAACACCTCGCGTGGCTCGGCATCCACCAACTCTTCGTGTTCGGTGAGCTCTTTGTTCTCTGGGCCAAAGAAAATCTGCCGCAACATCGACAGCAGGTAGATGGGGGTCAGGATCACCCCAACTGCTGCCAGGAAAACCACCACCAGCCGGAAGGGGAGAGAGTAAGCATCGGTGGTGGCCATGCCGATAAACACCATGATCTCGGCCACAAAGCCGCTCATGCCGGGTAGGGCTAGCGAAGCCAGGGAGCAGGCGGTGAACATGGAGAAGATCTTGGGCATCTTCAGGCCAACGCCGCCCATTTCCTCCAGCTCCAGCGTATGGGTGCGGTCGTAGGTGGCCCCCACCAAAAAGAACAGGCTGGCCCCGATCAGCCCGTGGGAGATCATCTGCAGCATGGCGCCGCTCATGCCGATCTCCGTCAGGGATCCGATACCGATGAGCACGAAGCCCATGTGGCTGATGGAAGAGTAGGCGATCTTCCGTTTCAGGTTGCGCTGGGCGAAAGAGGTGAGGGCCGCAAAGATGATGTTCACCACCCCCAGCACGATCAGCACCGGCGCAAAGTAAAGATGGGCATCCGGCAGCATGCCCGCATTCATGCGCATCAGGGCATAGCCCCCCATCTTGAGCAGGATCCCGGCCAGCAACATGTGCACCGGCGCAGTGGCCTCGCCGTGGGCATCAGGCAGCCAAGTGTGCAAGGGGAAAATGGGCAGCTTCACCCCATAGGCAATGAGGAAGGCCCCATACATCAGCAGTTGGAAGGTGAGCGGATAGGTCTTGTGGGCCAGATCCGTCATGTCAAAGCTGATGGGATCCCCGTAGAAGGCCATAGCCAGACCTGCCACCAGGATAAACAGGGAGCTGAGAGCCGTGTAGAGGATGAACTTGGTGGCCGCATACAGGCGGTTGTATCCCCCCCAAATGGAGAGGAGCAAGTACACCGGGATCAGCTCCAATTCCCACATCAGGAAAAACAGCAACATGTCCTGCACGGCAAACACCCCGATCTGCCCGCCGTACATGGCCAGCATCAAAAAGTAGAAGAGGCGAGGTTTGAGGGTGACCGGCCAAGCGGCCAAGATGGCTAGGGTAGTGATAAACGCCGTGAGCAGGATCAGGGGCATGGAGAGGCCATCAGCCCCCACCGACCAACTCAAGCCCACTTGGGGTACCCAGGTGTAGCGCTCCAGCAGTTGCAAACCTGTCTGGCCGGGATCGTAGCCGACATAGAAGCCGGCCAGCAGAATCAGCAGATCCGTGACCGCAATGAACAAAGCAAACCAGCGGATCCGCTCGGCCAACTTTTGTGCGTAGGCGCGGGTACTGGGATCCCCAGCCGGTGCTGGGATCAGGGGAATAAATAGGGCGGCCAACACAGGGTAAGCGATGACCGTGGTCAGCCAAGGAAACTCGTGCAAGCTGGGCAGCGCCATGGATGTAACCTCGCTTGTGCCATACCATCAGGGGGATCCCTGCCGGCTGCAATCCGACAGCCCTTTACCAGAATCGCCCTTGAGTATCTATGCTTAGCAAATCTACAGGATTATCTTAAGGCTCCCTCTCCCTTTGCGTTGGGATCCCTGGGATGGAGCAGATGCATGGGTGGATGTTGTACCCGAAAATCAAAATATAGTCTTCCACTGTTCTCACAAGGTAACCGATCTCATCATGCCTCAGCCCAAACTGATCATCCACGGCGGAGCCGGCAGCGCCCTGGAAGGGGAAAGCAGCCTGGAAAAAGTGAGGGGATCCCTGCAGCAGGTGGTGGAGAGCACCTACGAGCTGCTGTTGGCTGGGCAGAGTGCCGAGGCGGCGGTGATGCATGCCTGCCAGTTGCTGGAGGATGATCCGCTCTACAATGCCGGGACGGGGTCGGTCTTGCAATCGGATGGGCAAATCCGCATGAGCGCCGCTCTCATGAACGGGGCCACCCAGTCTTTTAGCGGGGTGATCAACGTCAGCCGAGTTCAGCATCCCATCCTCATGGCCCAGGCTCTGCAATCAAGCCCGGATCGCGTGGTGGCCGAACAAGGGGCAGCAGAGCTGGCGCGGGAGCTGCAGTTGCCGGTCTATGACCCGGCCACTCTCAAGCGGGTTCAAGAGTGGGTGCAGTTGCGCCAAACCCATCCCCCAACTAGGGTTCTCACTGCTCTGGCCATGGGCACGGTGGGGGCGGTGGCGCTGGATCAACAGGGGCAAATCTGTGCCGGCACCTCCACCGGCGGGCGGGGGTTTGAACGGGTGGGGCGAGTGAGCGATTCGGCCACTCCAGCGGGAACCTATGCCAGTGCGGCGGCGGGGGTCAGTTGTACTGGTGTCGGGGAAGATATTTTGGATGAGAGCTTGGCGGCGCGGATTGTGATTCGAGTGGAAGATGGCCTCAGCCTGAAGGCTGCCATGGCCAAGTCTTTTCAAGAGGCCCGCCAACGTCGCCGCTCCTTTGGGGCCATTGCTCTATCGCGCTCGGGCGAGATTGCTTGGGATACCACCACCGACCTGCTGCTGGCCGCCTACCACGATGGGCAGGGGATCGGCTTGACGATCTAAACTTCTAGCCGGGCTTGCGGGATTAGACCTGGACAAGCCTGAGGCGGTTGGATAAGAGTAGGATAAGAGTAGAAATAGTACTTAAACAAACCAAGTCTGCCCCCTGGCGGGCCACTGTAGAGCGTTTATGGCACTTCACGCGGAGTTGCACCGTCATTTGGGCGGTTCGGTTGTCCCCCGAATTCTGTGGCGCTATTTTCACCGCCAGGGATCCCCTTTGGCAGAGCGCTTTCCCACCTATGCCGAGTTTGAGGAGTTCTACACCCGCCCGCGCAACACCCTCGAGGATTACCTGGAGCTGCACACGCTGGTGGAACAGGTGCAGACCCTGGAAACCCTGCCCTATTTTATCTACCGCCTGCTGCGGGGAGCCTACATCTTTGAGGATCTGGCCTACCTAGAGATTCGCTACACCCCCTACCTGCGCACGGATCCCAGCCTGGATGAGGCGGAGCGCCTCAAGCAGATGCGCCAGGTAATCGAGACGGTGGGGCAGGCCAGCCAGCAGCGGGAGTATCCCATCGTCACCACCCAGATCGTCTGTTTGCATTCACGCCTGCCCAGCCACATCAACCGAGCCATGGTGGAAGCTGCCGCCGAGTCGGAGTATGTGTGTGCCATCGACCTGGCCGGGGGAGACAAGCCCTACGGTGAACGGATGGACGAGTGGATTGAGCTGTTCAAGTATGCGCTGGCCCGCGGCCTGAAAACCACTGCCCACCTGTACGAAACTTTGGATGGCTGCTACCCACAGTTGCTGCCCTATGTCTCGCGGATCGGCCACGGCATTCAGATCCCCCTCCACTATCCAGAATTGCTGCCGGAGCTGGCACGGCGAGGACAATGCCTAGAAGTTTGTCCCACCACCTATCTAAAAACGGGAACCCTGCCCAGTTTGGAGCCCCTCAAGGTTGTGTTTGACCGCTGCTTTGAGGCGGGGGTGGATATCGCCATCTGCACCGACAACGCCGGCTTGCACAATGTACGCCTGCCGTTTGAGTACGAGAACCTGCTGACCCACGACATCATCGATTTCGAGCAGCTCAAACACTGCCAGGAAGCAGCTTTTCGTCACGCTTTTGCCTGGCCCTATAAGGGGCGTCCGGCCTCATTGTTGTCGGAGTTGCAGCAGGGGGTATCTGCTTCTTTGGTGGCTCTCTGATCCCCTCAGCGGGACGGAGTCTTTATTCTTCATCCGAGCTTCTTGAGAATAGGGAAGGGATCCGTAACAGAGACAGGGGCAGCTTTCGCAAGGGAAATAACCGCTTGGATCCCTTGTGCAGAGCGATGTTGAGCGGCATCTGAGGGTGGATAGAGCCCGACAGAATCCAATGCTGAGTCTACTGAGCCAAACATGAAGGTTTATATCAGCGCCGATATCGAGGGGATCGCCGGCATCAGCCATTGGGATGAGGCCACCATCGGCCAGCCGGGTTACGAGGCATTCCGAGAGCAGATGACCCGAGCAGTGATCGCGGCTTGTGAGGGATCCCTGGCTGCCGGAGCCACGCAGATCACGGTCAAAGATGCCCATGCCTCCGGGCGAAACCTCATCCCCGAGCGGTTGCCGGAGCCGGTGCAACTCATCCGCGGTTGGAGCGGCCACCCCTACTGTATGGTGCAAGAGCTGGATCGCAGTTACAATGCCCTGATCTTGATCGGCTATCATGCCCGCGCCGGTTCTGCTGCCAACCCCCTCGCCCACACCTACACCACCGAAGTTAGCCAAATCCGACTGAACGGCCAGGCCATCGCCGAGTTTCACCTGGTCAGCCTCACGGCTGCCTATGAGGGAGTCCCGGTTGTGTTTGTAGCCGGAGATGCGGAGGTGTGTGCCGCAGCGAAAGCTTATGACGCCCACATCGAGACGGTGGTCACCCACAAAGGGATAGGCCAGTCGGTCATTACGCCACATCCGCAGCAGGTTCTACAGGCCATCCGCCAAGGTGTAGAGGGATCCCTGAGGCGGCTGTCGGCCTACCGTCCTCGCCCACTGCCGGATCACTTTCAATTGGAAGTGGACTACAAGGATCCCGCTCGGGCCTACCGCAAGTCTTTTTATCCCGGCTGCCGGTGGATTGCCGATTCCACGGTTCGGCTGGAAGTTTCCGAGTGGTTTGAGGTGTTGCGGGCTTTGGAGTTTATCGTGCTCACCTAGCCAGGGATCCAAGCGGCATCTCGATGAGGCGAGCGGCGGCTTCCCTGAGGCTGGTCTCGGAAAGGTCAGACAGCTCAATCCGGGCCCGAAGGCGATTGAAGTTTTGCTGCAGCCCGTGTCGATAGGTGGGGTCGTAGTGCTGCTCCAGCAACTCCTGCACAAACTGCGGCCACTCTTGGGCGTCGATCAGCTCAAACCAACGCTGCAGGCGGGCCTGGCCAAGACGGGACTTCAGAGGCAGCAATTTTTCCTTCAGCGCTTGGGGGTGAGCAATCCAGTGGGGATAATGGGCGATCAGCCCCTTCACCCGCTCCTCTAGAGGCAACTGCACTTCGACACAGTCGGCTTGGGTGAGGGCTTGCCAAAGGGCAGGCGGCAGATGGAGCTGGCCCACTTTGGCACTCTCAGCCTCCACCCAGACTGGCTTGGCGGGATCCCACTGGAGAAAAACCTGCACCAGTTGACTTTCAAAGCTCTTCTGACTGGGCTGCGGCACCCCCCACTCGGCCCCCAGAAGGGATCCCCGGTGACAGGCCAGCTTTTCCAGATCGAGAACTTGGGATCCCTGTTGGCGCAGATGGTGAAGCAACTGGGTTTTGCCACTCCCTGTTGGTCCGCAGAGCACTCGGTAGGTAAATTCCTGGGGCAAGATCTGCAGCTGTCGGCGCACCCAGGCCCGGTAGGTTTTGTAGCCACCTTGCAAAACCGTAACCTGCCAGCCCACCTGGGACAACACCAATGCCAAGCTGGCAGAGCGCTGCCCTCCCCGCCAGCAGTAGATTAGGGGCCGGTAATCGCGATCTTTATCGGCAAAATGGGTTTGCAAGTGGCGACTGATGTTCTGGGCCACCAAGCTTGCCCCTCGTTTGCGGGCTGTAAAGGGATCCACCTGCTTGTAGAGCGTGCCCACCTCCGCCCGTTCTGTATCGTAGAGTACAGGCAAGTTGATGGCTCCCGGCCAATGATCCTCTGCGAACTCTGCCGGAGAGCGCACATCGATAATTTCGCTGTAGGTGTGCAGCCAGGGCTCTGCAGTGAAGTGAATCGGAGGAGACACAAACCTGTGGATGGAAATGGCAAGCTAGCGCAATCTTGAACAGTTTCTAGCTTAGCCAACGCTGCTGCTCAAGGAAGCCCAGGGCTAACCCTAGCCTATCCCCTCGCAGGTGGACTTCTCGCTTTTCCAGAAGTTTAGGCAAGGTCTCTGGAACATGCAGGATGCCATTTGCCGCTCTCAAAAAAGTTATAGAGGTTTTCAGGCTCTCCAGGTGCCACCTCAGATAGAAAGGTGAGCTCGGACTTTTTCTCCGTCCATTTGGTCAGTCGGCCCCTCCATGATAAGGGATCCATTTTCCATAAGATAAAAGTAATCGGCCAGACTTTGGGCAAACTCAAAATACTGCTCCACCAGCAACACCGAAACGCCCCGCTCCTTTTGAATACGGGTGATGGCTTCTTCAATCTCGATGATGATGGAGGGTTGGATCCCTTCTGTAGGCTCATCCAGGAGCAAAAGTTTGGGCTCTGCCACCAAAGCCCTGGCGATGGCCAGTTGCTGCTGCTGCCCACCGCTCAAATCCCCACCCAGCCGTTTAAGAAAAGAACGCAGAATTGGGAATAGGTCATAGACAAACTCAGGTATGATCCGTTCTCTGTCCGGTGCCGCTTCTAGCCCCACCAGCAGGTTTTCCTCAACCGTTAGGCGGGGAAATATCTCTCGACCTTGGGGTACATAGCCAATACCGGCGCGGGCTCGCCAATTGGGAGGGTAATGGTTGATAGGACGGCCCTCAAAAGCAATTTTGCCTGTGCAGTCTTTCAGAAGTCCCATCAGGGCTTTAAGTGTGGTGGTTTTGCCCATACCATTGCGGCCCAGAAGGCAAACCGCTTGGCCGGGAAAGATCTTAAAAGAGAGATCCTTCACAATTAAACTCTGACCATAGTAAACCCTCAAGTTGGAGACCTCCAGGAGAGGCCCGGATCCATCTCGGGATAAGTTTTGTGTTGCGGTCGCGTTTTCCGTATTCATAGGCCTGCGCATGAGTCGATTAGATACAGAACTATAGCCTCTTTGCTTAGTTTTTCCCCTCGTGGGATCCGAGATAGACCTCAATCACTCGCGGGTCGTTTTTCACATCCTCAAAGGTACCTTCGCACAGCACCGAGCCTTGGTGTAAAACGGTAACCTTGCGGGCAATTTGTCGGACAAACACCATGTCATGTTCGATCACCAAAATGGTGTGGCTTTGGGCTAAGGATTGAATCAACTCCCCTGTAGCTTCTGTTTCTTTGTCCGTCATCCCGGCCACGCATTCATCCAGCAGCAGCAAATCCGGATCTTGAGCAATCACCATGCCGATCTCCAGCCATTGCTTTTCTCCGTGGGAAAGCAGCCCTGCCGGAACCCGATCCTTACGGCTGAGGCCAATGGTTTCCAAAAGAGCATCCGTTTTTTCTCGCAGATGCTTTTTGCCCAATAGGGTGGAAAAAACCCTTTTGTCAGGGTTGAGGGATAGCTCCAAGTTTTCTCGCACGCTCAAGTTTTGATAGACCCGCGGCGTCTGAAACTTGCGCCCAACACCCAAAATCGAGATCTCGTGTTCCTTGAGCTTGGCCAGATCCTTTCCTTTGAACAGCACCCATCCTCGGGTGGGCTTAACCTTGCCCGTCAGCACATCGAGAAATGTAGTCTTACCCGCCCCATTGGGACCGATGACCACCCGCAGCTCTCCTTCCTCCAGAGAGAAGTTCAACCCATCTAAAGCCTTAAAGCCGTCGAAGCTGACGGTGAGATCCTGAGTTTGTAAAATTTGTCGGGTGGCGGTGGGAGCTGCAGTAAGCATAGGGATCACATCCAAGAACGGAAAGGCCAAAGGTCAAACCGGATTCTCAACCCATCAAATAAACCCATCAAATAGGAGAGGAAACTTGGCATCGCTGGCTCACCCATCAGATCTGGGATCCTTTTACTCTGAACTTGCACCTTGCGTATGATGCACATCGACAGAAAGCCAGATTTAAGCTGGGGAAGTATCTGCCAAGCGCCTGCGCCAAAGCTGGACAGTGACCCAAAGCTGCCTGCCTTGGGTGCGCACCCAACCCACCAGTCCATCCGGCAACACCAGCACCACCAGCAGGAACAATCCCCCTTGGAAAAACAACCAAATTTCGGGAAAATTTTCGCTCAGCAAGCTCTTGGCAAAGTTAACCAACAGAGCCCCCAGCACCGCCCCCACCAAACTGGCCCGACCGCCCACCGCCACCCAGATTACCATCTCAATGGAAAAGGGAACGGCCATCGCATTGGGAGAGATGATCCCAGTTTGCAAGGTAAACAAAGCTCCGGCAACACCCGCCAGGGCAGCAGACACGGCAAACACCAGAACTTTAAAGCCGGTGGGATCGTAGCCGGAAAAACGAACCCGCGGCTCGTCATCTCGAATGGCTACCAGGATCCGACCGAATAAGCCGCTGGTGAGCCAACGACAGAGAAGGTAAGCCAAAACCACCGCCAGAACTGTAGTGACATAGACAGCAAAGCGCATTTCGGACGAGTTGACATCTAGGCCAAACAAAGTCTGGAAGTTGGTCAGGCCGTTGGTGCCGTTGATTAAGCGCTGTTGGCCGTTGAAGAAGTTAAAGAAAATGATCGTGGTGGCCTGAGTTAAAATGGAAAAATAAACCCCTCGGATGCGATTTCTCACCACCAAATACCCCAGGGCTGCCGCCACCAAAGCCGGGATCAAGACCACAGCAACAGCCGTAAACGGAAACGAATAAAAGGGATACCAAAACCAGGGCAATTCCGTTACCCCGTAGAGGCTGAAAAACTCCGGTATCTGACCTTCCGGCAATTGCAATTTCAGGTGCATCCCCAGAGCGTAGCCCCCCAAGGCGAAGAACACCCCATGCCCCAGGCTGAGCATGCCGGTATAGCCCCAGATGAGGTCGATCCCCAAAGCTACAATGCTGAGGGCCAGAAACCGCCCCAACAAGTTGAGCCGAAAGCCAGACAGCACAGTTGGGGCCACAAAGATCAAGGCCAGCACCAAAACGATGAGGATCCCGGCCTCCCACAGAAGCTTGCGAGAAGAATTGGGATCCCCACCCGCGGCGGGAGCGGCCACTTCATGATCAGCACGGGGGGAATGAACCAGTTTCATGGGCTTTGTGAGGGAGTAGAAGATGGAGAGTCTGGTCCTAGAGTTTTCGCCAAGCGAGATCATTCCCTAGGCATCCACCATACGACCTTTTTCGGGGAAAAGGCCACGGGGTCGCACCTGCAAAAAGGCCACGATCAAAGCAAAGACCATCACCTTGGCCATGCTCGTGGTGGCAAAAAAGTTGAGGGTATCGGTCAGGATGGGCACGTTGGGAAAAATCAAAGCCAGCGTCCCGGAACCGATGACAAAGTTGGCAATCCCGATCCCAAGCGCTGCCACAATGCTGCCCAAAAGCTTACCGACACCCCCCACGACGACCACCATAAAGGTATCCACGATGTAGTTTTGGCCGGTGTTCGGCCCCACGGATCCCAGCAGGCTGACCGCTACGCCGGCTACTCCCGCCAGACCCGAACCGATGGCAAAGGTAAGGGCATCCACCTTTTGCGTGGGGATCCCTACACAGGCGCTCATGGCCCGATTCTGGGTAACCGCCCGGATGCGCAGCCCCCAGCGGGTGCGCTGCAAGAAGAAGTACAGCCCTAGGATGCAGAAGACAGTGAGGGCGATGATAAACAGGCGGGTATTGGGCAAAAACAGGCTGCCCACCGGGATCCCACCCCCCAGCCAACGGGGAGCGGTCACATCTTTGTTCTGGGCTCCAAACCAGGGTTGAGTGACTGCTAAAGCATAGGTTTGCGCCAGCACCCGCCCCCCCACCGCTGCAATTGCCGTGGAAAGCACCAGTAGCAGCGCCAGCGTCCACCCTTTGAGGCGCGGCCAATCCGTTCGCCTGGCCAAGAGCCACCAGCCGCCAAAAAAGAGCACCGCGAAGGCCCCCAAGCGGAAAGCCAGCACCCAATTGACGCTGCGCACAAACTGCTGCAGGATCAGGCTCACGCCCCAAGTGGCCAGAAGGGTTTCCAGCGGTCGGCCATACAAAAAGCGAATCACCCCCCGCTCGAGGGCTAGTCCCACCAGAGCCGTGACGGCAAAGGCAGCTACCAAAGCCGGGAAGATGTACAGATCCCGCCAGGGATCCCCTAGGGGACGAAAGGCATTTTGAACCACAAAAGTGGTGTAGGCCCCCAACATCATCAGCTCCCCATGGGCCATGTTGATGACCCCCATGAGGCCGAAAACAATAGCCAAGCCCAGAGCGGCTATCAGCAAGACGGTGCCGATGCTAAGGCCGTTGAACAAGCTGTCCAGGAGCAAGGTCATGGGCAGGGGATCCTCCTTCCAACTAAACTAGGGAGGCTAACCGAGCATCTAGGCGGGATCCCCGACCCTATCCAAACGGCAAGGGATCCCAGCCCTGGCCAGGACTAGCTGACTTTGTAGCGACCGCCCTTGGCCGGATCTGACCAATCGCAGGCAAAGCCCTTGGTTTCTGCCACAAACTGGTTCCAGGGCTGCGGCTCCACGGCATCCGTAGAAAAGATGACATCAAACAAACCGTCAGAGCGCACCTGGCCGATCCGCACATACTTGGTCAGGTGGTGATTGGTGTTCATGGTTACCAAGCCTTCTGGGGCATCAAAGGTCTGGCCATAGGCTGCCTGCCGCACGGCGTCGATCTCCACCGTTCCCGCTTTTTCCACTGCCTGCTTCCAGATGTAAACCATGATGTAGGCGGCTTCCATCGGGTCGTTGGTGACGCGGTTTTGGCCGTATTCTGCCTTGAAAGCCTCCACAAACTTCTTGTTGGCAGGCGTATCCACCGTCATAAAGTAGTTCCAGGCGGCAAAGTGCCCTTCCAAGAATTCGGGGCCGATGGCCTGTACCTCTTCTTCAGCAATGCTGACGGACATGGAAGGATAGCGATCTGGCCCCAGCCCTGCCCCTTCCAGTTGTTTGAAAAAGGCCACGTTGCTGTCGCCGTTCAAGCTGTTGTAGATCACACCGCCATTGGGAAGAGCGGCCCGGATCTTGCTGATGATGGGGGTAACTTCTGTGTTGCCCAAAGGCAGATAGTCTTCACCCACCACTTTGCCCCCCAGGGCTTCCAACTGGGCCTTGATGATGGTGTTGGCCGTGCGGGGGAACACATAGTCGGATCCCACCAGGAAGAACTCTTTACCTTTATTGTTGAGCAGCCATTCCACGGAAGGCTCGATCTGCTGGTTGGGGGCAGCGCCGGTGTAGAAGATGTTTTTGGAGCACTCTTGTCCTTCGTACTGCACGGGATACCAGAGCAGGTGCTGCTTGGATTCAAACACCGGCAACACGGCTTTGCGACTGGCCGAAGTCCAGCAGCCGAATACCGTTGCCACCTTGTCCACATCGATCAATTTGGTGGCTTTCTCGGCAAAGGTTGGCCAATCGGAAGCCCCGTCCTCGATAATCGGCTCGATCTGCTTGCCCAAAACCCCACCGGCGGCATTGATCTCTTTGATAGCCAGCTTTTCGGCATCCACCACGCTGGTTTCTGAAATGGCCATGGTGCCGCTGAGGGAGTGCAAAATGCCAACGCGAATGGTCTCTCCCTGGGCGTAAGCGGGCACAGACCGCTTCACCCAGATCTGCGGCCCCAGGGCCGCCCCGGCTCCAGCCAGAGCGCCCATTTTCAGCACTTGACGACGATTAAAAGATTGAGCCATCGGTGATCTCCGAAACGAAGTGAGTGCAAAGGGTGTTAAGAAGTACAGTTGCAGCAGCCCGGCCAACGGGGGGAAGCACCTAGCTTATCACCTCGCCCATGTGTTGAACCTGCCCAACTGCGCTCAGCTGAGGCTTTCACCGAATGCCTTCCCAACGTCAACAGGGGAAAGGCTAATCCTGCAGTCGAGAAAGCGTTGTGCATCCCTGTTGCCTTAACGTGTTCCATCAAACCCATTCAGCCCGGAGAGAATTGTATCGCGGGATACCTTTTCCCAGAATCCGAGCCTGTTCTCGGCTCCCTTTCCCCACAGGCTGTAGGCAGAGGCAGGGATCCCTTGCTGCCGGCATAATAGGGGTTCTGGGGTCGAGAATTAGTTGAGAGTTAATAGCTTATGGTGCAACAGGCCGGCTATGGATCTTGGCGATCCCCGATTACCGCTGACCTGGTGGTGACGGGATCCCTGCGCTTGGGACAGGTAGTTTGGGATGGAGGGGATCTCTACTGGACGGAGGGTCGCCCGCAAGAAAAAGGGCGCAATGTGTTGATGCGGCGCTCTGCCGACGGGATCCTGGTGGAGCTGACACCGGCACCTTTCAATGTGCGGACACGAGTGCATGAGTATGGGGGTGGAGCTTATTGGGTGTCGGCAGGGGTAGTGTATTTTTGCAACTTCGCTGACCAACGGCTCTACCGCCTGCTGCCGGGTTCAGATCCCCAGCCCCTGACGGAAGCAGGCCCCTATCGCTACGCCGACGGGGTGGTGGATCGGGCGCGTGGACGCATCCTCTGTGTGCGGGAAGATCACAGCCGCCAGGGAGAGCCGGAAAACAGCCTTGTCTCGATTGACTTGGAAAGCGGATCCCAGCGCGTTTTGGCCTCTGGGCACAATTTCTATGCCAACCCTCGCCTCAGCCCCGATGGCCAGACCTTGGTATGGCTGACCTGGGATCACCCCCAAATGCCCTGGGACGGCACAGAGCTGTGGCGGTCTGAGGTGAACCCTGACGGCAGCTTGGGAGAACCTCAAAAGCTGGCCGGTGGCCCTGCCGAGTCGATCTTCCAGCCCCAGTGGTCACCGCAAGGGGATCTCTACTTTGTTTCCGATTGCAGCGGCTGGTGGAACCTCTATCGCTGGGATCCCCAGGGCCCCATTCCCCTCTGCCCTATGGAAGCGGAGTTTGGAGAGCCGCAGTGGGTGTTTGGCCTGAGCACCTACGGCTTCTGTGGCGATGGGCGCATCCTGGCCTGTTATGAACAAGACGGGCTGTCTCATCTGGCTTATCTGGATCCCCATTCAGGACAGTTGGCAGGGATCCCCTTGCCCTACACCCAGATCAGCGGTTTGCAGGTGAGTGGGGAAAAAGCCGCTTTCCTGGCCGGATCCCCGACGGAAGCCACTGCCTTGGTCTGCCTAGACTTACCCTCCAGCCAAGTGGAGGTGGTGGCCCGTTCCAGCAGCGTGGCGGTGGATCCCGACTATCTGTCGATCCCAGAGCCCATTGTTTTTCCCACCGGTGGCGGCAAGGAAGTGGCCTACGCCTTCTTCTATCCCCCCAAAAACCGAGACTTTGTTGCCCCTGCTGGCGAAAAGCCACCCCTGCTGGTGAAAAGCCACGGCGGGCCCACCGGGGCGACGGCAGCGGTGCTCAACCTGGGGATCCAATACTGGACCAGTCGGGGGATTGCCGTTTTGGATGTGAACTACCGGGGCAGCAGCGGCTACGGACGGGCCTATCGGGATGCTCTCAAAGGCCGGTGGGGCCTGGTAGATGTGGAAGATTGCATCGCCGGATCCCAATTTTTGGCAGAACAGGGCAAGGTGGATGGGGAACGGCTGCTCATTCAAGGGGGCAGCGCTGGCGGCTATACCACGTTGGCGGCCTTGACCTTCCACGCCGTCTTCCGAGCAGGTGCCAGCTACTACGGGGTGAGCGATCTGGAAGCCCTAGCCCAGGAGACCCACAAGTTCGAGTCTCGCTACTTGGACAGCCTTATTGGCCCCTACCCAGAGCGACGGGATCTCTACCGGGAGCGCTCCCCCATTCATCACCTAGAGGGCCTCAATTGTCCGGTTATCTTCTTTCAAGGCTTGGAAGACGCCATCGTGCCCCCCAATCAGGCAGAGAGGATGGTGGCAGCGCTGCGGGCCAAAGGGATCCCAGTGGCCTATGTGCCTTTCGAGGGAGAGCAACACGGCTTTCGCCAGGCGGCCAACATCAAAAGGGCCTTGGAGGCAGAGCTTTACTTTTATGCCCAGGTGCTGGGGTTTCCGCTGGCAGAACCTCTTGAGCCGGTTCGGATCGAGAACTTGGACACCTGATGATGACTGCTCAATGGGTCGAATAGAAGGGGATCCCGTCCCATCTATGGCCCATTGTTGCTCCACAACGCTGTCGCGACAGAGCAGCCCCTCTATGATGGACTTACCAGCCAACCCGGATGGAGCATGACTCTAGTCAATAATAAGCTCAACTATACTGAAAATAATGTATAATAACGGATTACTACCAGTTGATCTTTCTGTTTACTTTCGAGTCTGCCAACATGGTAGCCAAAGCAAAGCAGAAAATTGGTAGTAAGACGACACGGAAACTGCGCTTTGGGTATTCTACTCAAAGCTTTGCGGGATACCGCCATTCTGGTTGGAAACAAACAGAATGCTATCGCTGCATAGTTGAACAGTGATGTTCAGCAGTGTTCAGCGTAAATGTATCAGTCATCGATATTGCTCCGCAACACTGTCGCGACTGCTGGTAAGAGAGCTGGTCATGAGCGTCAGTAGCCCTTCCTTCCGTGAACTGCCCATCTTAGAAAGCGGCGATCGTCTCACCCGCGATGAGTTTGAACGGCGCTATCAAGCCATGCCTCAGCTCAAAAAAGCCGAGCTGATTGAGGGAATTGTTTACGTGGCATCTCCCCTCAGATATCGCCGACATGGCAGACCACACAGCCACATCATGGCCTGGCTGGGAGTTTATGAAGCAGCAACGCCGGGGGTTGAGTCGGCGGGCAATCCAACCGTTCGCCTGGACTTGGACAATGAGCCGCAGCCAGATGCCATATTGCGGATGCACGAATCTTGTGGGGGACAGTCCCGCATTAGCGAGGATGACTACATTGAGGGTGCACCGGAGCTGATTGTGGAGATTGCCGCCAGCACAGCTTCCTACGACCTGCATGATAAGCTGCGGGCCTACCGGCGCAACGGCGTGCGGGAATATCTGGTCTGGCTAACCCAAGAGCAAGCCTTTCGCTGGTATGTCTTCCAGAATGGAGAGTACGTGCTGCAACAGCCCAATGAGTCGGGCGTCTTGTACAGTCGAGTGTTTCCGGGGTTGTGGTTAGCCGTGGACGCGCTGCTGACGGGCAACATGCAGCAGGTGTTGGGTGTGCTGCAAAGGGGAATTGAGTCGGAGGAACACCGAGAGTTTGCAGCGCGGTTGGCAACCCGAGAAGCAGAGGCTGGAGCCTAGGCCATGAGTCGGAGGGACGGGTTTGCGCTCGCAAAGGCTCAGGTTAATGGCTGTGGGCCAACAGGTTGGGCTCGAAGACCTCCATCTCCAACCGAAACGGGATCCCCATGTGGGCCAGCCAGTCCTGCAGGGGATCATCGGCCAGCGCCAGGATCTGTCCTTGGAGGGAAACGTGGGCCGGGCGGTGCCAATTGCCCAGTTGATGAATCACCTGGCCCATCTGGATGGGGTTTTCAGGTTGAATCAAGAGCACCGGTTCGGGTTGGGCTTTGACCCGAATGTGTCGCTGCGCATCCGCATAGAGCAGATCCCCATCGTGAAGATGGGTGCCCCGAGGCAGCATCAACTGGATCTCGGTGCCCCGATCGCTCACCAGCCGTTGCCGGGATCGCTGGCGGTCGTGCCAAGTGAGGGAAACCACTTCCAATTGGCCGGGGATCCCTTCTGGCGGCTCGTCCAGCAGTTGCGTCACCGTAATGGCCGCGGGCTCCTCTCCCGCAGCATGGGCATCTTCGCTCATGTTAGGGACTCCAGATATTGGCTGAGGTCTTCTTGAAGGCGAGAGAACTCCACTTCGGTGGAAAGGCGCAGCCCTTCCGTTTTCACAGTAACCAAGACCTTGGCTGCGTGGGGGCCGACCCAGATGTTGGGGTTGCAGAACATCTCCAAAGAGAAGTCGGTAGCAGAATGATGAAACTCAACCGGATCCTGAGGCTGCTGCCGGGAGCTGCCCGAGCGAACCTTGAGCCGCTCCAAGAGGATTTGCAGAGCCTTGTGCCATTGTTGTGCCGCCTCAGGCGAAAGGGAGAAACTGGCCGAGCCGGTTGCGAAGTTGAGGGCAAACTGAGGAAAATGGGTAGTCATGGAGGCCCGTACCGTTCGCGAAGCGTCCTTTGGAGGGCAGCATTGGACAACAACAGTATCTTACGTCAGCTATTGCTGATGGGCGTGGGCACAACCACTCTGCTGGCAGAACAGTTGAGAAAGGCTGCCGACGACTTGGTGCAGAAGGGGCAGCTCAACCCAGAAGAGGCATCCAATGTCATCAACAACCTGCTCAACCAGGTGAAGGCCGAGCAGAGTAACTTTGAATCCTACGTTCAGCGGCAGGTGCGCAACGTCCTGCAGGATCTGGGCGTGCCCCGCCAATCGGAAATGGACGAGCTGCGGGGGCGGCTGGATCGGCTGGAGCGGCAGGTGCGCAATTTGGAAAATCAGGTTTACCGCCGGTAGCCGAGCTGAGCCTTCCCCTTTTGCCGTCTTTCCTTTGCCGTTGGGCAGGGTTTTGCCGAACGTTGCGATACCCTGAAGTCCTCTCTGGGAGAATTCATCAAGTTCCCATGTCAAGCGAAGTTTTGACCGTCACAGGCCGAGGGATCCCCCTGCTGGGCAACGACATCGACACCGATCGGATTATCCCGGCCCGCTTTTTGAAGTGCGTCACCTTCGACGGCTTGGGCCAGCACGTGTTTGCCGACGACCGCGCCCAGGATCCCGGCCAACACCCCTTCGATCAACCCCAGTACCAGGGAGCCCAGATCCTCGTGGTCAATGCCAATTTTGGCTGTGGCTCCAGCCGGGAGCATGCCCCCCAAGCGCTGGCCAAATGGGGGATCCGCGCCCTCATTGGCGAAAGCTTTGCCGAGATCTTCTTCGGCAACTGCTTGGCTCTAGGGATCCCTTGTGTTACGGCACCCCCGGCTGTGATTCAAGCCCTGCAGAAGGCGGTGGCGGAAAATCCCCAGCTCCAGTTGACGCTGGATCTGCCCAACAAACAGGTGCGCTGGGAGGCAAATACCGCTGCTGTGGAGATCCCCCAGGGAGCCTGGCAAATGCTGGTGCAGGGCACCTGGGACGCCACAGGACAACTGCTGGCCGCCCAAGCCCAGATTCAGCAAGTAGCCGCTTCTTTACCCTACCTGCGTTGGCAGCGAGCCCGTTGAGCAATCCTCTCCCCCCTGATACCCATACATGGCTGGGCAGTGCTGACCCAGATTTTCTGGATTTGGCGATCCGGGAGATAGAAGCTGCGGATCCAGAGGCTGCCGTGCAGCGGCTAAAGGAAGCACCTGGCTTGGTATGGGTGTGCAGCCAACGCTCATTTGCTGACCTGGCTGAGGCTTGGCAAGCTGACCCGCCCATTTTTTTACGCCACATCTGCCCCATTCACCAAGAACGGCGGCTATCTGGGGGATCCCCAGTTGAATTGCGCCTTGATGGGGAAATGTTGGCAGCCATTGACCCCACCCTCAGCTTTTCGGTTCAAACGCGCCTGTTTGGAGAGCCGGCTCTCAAGCCCTTCCAGGTCAATGAAACCCTGGCCGAACAGGTGATGGCAGCGGTGGGATCCCCCCTGCAGGTCAAAGACCCCCAGCAGGTAATCTCGGTGGTGATCCTGGCTCAACCGATGGGCATTCGCGCTTGGCTGGGCCTATCCTTGGCTGCCCAGAACCTCTCCAACTGGGCCGGTGGGATCCATCGCTTTCGGCGGGATCCAGAGCAAATCAGCCGCTCCGAGTTTAAGCTGCTGGAGGCCATCCAGGTGTTTCAGATTCCCTTGGTGCCGGAGGGACAGGCTCTGGATCTGGGGGCAGCACCGGGGGGATGGTCGCGCATTTTGCGCCTATATGGCCAGCAGGTCACAGCAGTGGATCCGGGGGACTTGCACGAGCGCCTCAGCCAAGATCCGGGGATCTGCCACCATCGCCTCAGCGCCCAAGCCTACCTGGCCCGTGGCCCAGGCCGGTTTCACCTCATCCTCAACGACATGCGGATGGATGGCCCGGCTTCTGCCCGCCTGATGGTGGCTTTTGCCCCCCATCTGGAGCCACAGGGGAGAGCTGTGATGACCCTGAAGCTACCCCACCAACACCGCCTGCGGGTGCTGCGGCAAAGTCTGGAGATTTTGGGTAGTGCCTTCCCCCTGGTGAGAGCCCGCCACCTGTTTCACAATCGCAGCGAAGTCACCCTCTACTTGCAACAGGGGATCCCTGCCCCTCAATCTGCCGTTTCCACCACCTGAATCTCCCGGCGGAGCACCATTTCGCGAATGGACTCCAGCAAGCCTATCTCTTCGGGGGAGATTTTGCCGTCCGACCGGATGGCGTTGACGATTTGATCCACCTCTGTGCGGGTGAGCTTTTTGTCTTCCAAGGCTCGATCCACCAGCGCTTGCAATTGCGAAAACTCCATAAGGCTCCTCTTGCTTGAACAGGTCTTGTCGCCTCATCTCCTCATCCAAGCTACCCGCCCTGACCCAAATCTCCTGCAAGCGCAAGATTCTCTTCAGGTATCCTAAAGAAAACGTGAAACCCACCGAGAGGAAGACATCATGGCTGGCCCGGATCCCAGGAGCACTGCGCACGATTGCGCCACCCTCTGTCGAGATGGCTGTGTCTTGGGAGAGGACTGCCCCCACCGAGAGGCAGCTCGCCAAGCCGTGGCCTTTGTCATGAGCACCGACTGGGAGACCTTGATGCGGATTGCCGAATCCAAGAACCTACCCAAAAGCTCCCCTCAGGAAGAGATGGATCCCCTGCAGTTTTTGGAGAACTACCGCTTGGGCGGGTAGGCCCCAACCAGTCTCCCTAAGGACAAGGGATCCCCGCTGAGGATCCAGGGGTTTTGAGCCATACTGAATTTGGTGGGATCCCTGGATTCTATGGTTTGGCCTTGGATCATCATCGGGTTAGTCCTAATTTCTGCCGAATTGTTTTTGCCAGAATTGGTTGCCGGCTCGGTGGGGCTGGCGGCGCTCTTGGCGGGGCTTTTGGCTTATTTGGGGCTGCCGATCTGGGTACAATTTGCCAGCTGGATTGGGGCATCGGTGGTGTTGATTATCCTCAGCCGCCGTCTGGTGCCCCATGGATCGGTTCAGGTAGAGGAATCTCGCGAGGCGCGGGCAATCACCCCCATTCCCCCAGGCGAACGGGGGCGGGTTTCTTATCTGGGTTCCACCTGGAACGCCAAGTGCAGCATTCCCAACCTGGAAATCCAAGCCGGGCAGGAGCTCTACGTGGTGGAGCGACAGGGGAATACCCTCATTGTCATGCCGGCCAAGATGCTCAAGTCCTGACCTGGACAAATGTTTGTTTCCCTTGTTGCCTTGAGCGAGGGATCCCTGCTTGGGTGTGCATCGGAGGCGGGGATCTGGCATAATCACAAAAGCTAAGCCGGGATGTAGCGCAGCTTGGTAGCGCATCTGCTTTGGGAGCAGAGGGCCGCAGGTTCAAATCCTGTCATCCCGATCCTGCCTGCACCAAGAACAGAGCCATTCGCGTTCTTGGCCGATAGCTTCGTGCTTATCCAGGGCCCCAAAATCTTCCCATTGATGTTGCTAACTGCTAAAGCGGGCGTCTATTGGTGGAGGCGCAGTCTTTGTCTTGAAGGCGCGAGAAGCAAACTCTTCGATGCCATCGAATGGGTGGGTCAGGCAGCCAAGCGGGATCCCTCGTAGCCAGGCCAAGGAGAAGCAAGCACAAAAAAGGCAGGGTTAACTTGCCCCTGCCGAGAAGATCGAGAGTTGAGAGCTTGCTCTCGTTGTCGTAATCGTTGCATCAAGGCGCGGTTCCGTTTGTCCAGTTGGCGCTTGCGTGCCGATCCCCCACGACCGCGACGGTTTCTGCCCTGATAGCGAGGAGATTCATGAGATTTCAACAGCATGGGATTCCCCTGATAAACTAAACAGTCCTGCCTGATTCTAAACGAAACCTCAGCAACTGGCCACAAGACTGGCGGCGCAAGCTGCGGCATTTGCGGCTGGGGATAGGCCGTCTTTGTCAATTTATTCGCATCATTCGGCATGGAGGACTCCTTGGGACAGCCAGTCTTTTAGGCGGTGGGTAGCCCGGCAGTCATCCTCGTTGTAGATAAGCGAGTGCTCCAAATATCTGCGCTCCCGAGTTTCCAGCCATTGGCTATACCAATAAATGGACTGGGCGCCATTGGCATCCGGCAGACGCCACTGAAACCCCAACCAGCGGGCGATGTTTTTCAGGGAATAGCTCTCGATCGGCAGCACCACCGAGCGTTGCACCCAGGCCTGTAAATCCACAAAGCGCTGCAACAACTGCCGCAGCTGTCGGGGATCCGTGCGGTACTGCTCCCCCAGCCGTCGGCAGGTCTGCACCTCAAAGCCGTGAAAGTGATAGATGGGAGCGTCGGGATAGCGTTGTGCCAGTTGCAAGAATTGCTCCCAAGCTTGCCTTTCTTCCCGCGGCTCGGCGGCCAGGCAACTGTGATAGCTCGCAACCTTTTTCCCCTCGGCTTGCTCCACCACCAGCAGGCCCAGCAGATAGGCGACGTTGTGGCGGGGATCCGCCTCGATATCGAAGTACAGCTCTACGGGTGTGGTGGGCAGGGTTTCCGGGGGGGATTGAATCCAGAGAGGCTGCCGGCTGAGGGTGGCACGGGCTTGCAGCTGCAGTTGCAGGGCCACGCCGGATCCCAACTTGGGAATGGCTTGCAACCTATCCAACTGAGCGTTGGCCAGGGCTTCAATCGAGTGGATCCCCGCCTCCTGCAACAGGGGGTAGCGGGATCCCGTTACGCCCGGCAGCAGGCTGAGGGGTTGAGCGGCGGCGTTCAACTGGCGACAATGCTCCCGCCAGTGGCAAAGATGGCAGCGGCTGCGGGCCATGAACACCTGCGGTGGTTCCGGCTGGTTGAGGGAGTGCAGGTACTCCTGCAGCAATTGCCGCACCTGTGCTCGTCGGCGGCTCAGGTGGACGGGGTGCCACTTCCCATCTTTCAGGATCAAAATGCCCCGCTTGGGAACGTTTCCCTGCAGGGATCCGAGCAACTCTGCCTGCAAAGCCAGCAACAATTCGTATTCCGGTTTGGGGCGTTTGCCGATACGAATATGAACCGGCAGGTAAGAGGATCGGGCGGCGCGGCAACTTCTGCCAACGAGAGCGGGATCCCGAATCAGCAGATCCAGGGAGCTGCTCACCCAAACTGAACGTCCCTCTGGAACAGCTTCAGGCGGCAACGCAAGAGCGGGCACCATCTCGCAGTCTTCTGGGGCAGGGATGGGATCCCTTGGAGAGGAGGAGTGAGGGACAGGTTCAGAAGCAAGCTGCAACAGCTCTGCCTCAGCAGTACAGTTGAGATCTTCCTGCGGTTGCCAAAACAGCTCTGCGGCAATCCGTCCGCCGTAGATCCGCTCCGCCCCGTCGGCCATGGCTGCCAAGAGAGCTTCATTGCCCGGCGCAACCCGTTCTCCGGGGAATCGCTCAAACACAGCGGCTGCCAGGGCTTGGCGATCCCGCCGCCATTGCTCCAGCAGGTTGTCCGGCGGCAGCTTGGCCTCTTGAGGGCCAAAGCGATCCAGGTAAGGCAAGCGTCGGCAACGAAAGAAAGCAAGCAGCTCCTCAGCCTCAACAGAACCCTGTCCTGCTGCTGCAACCTGGCACTCCAACGGTGGAAAACCTCAGCTCTGCTGCCATTGTGGCACGCCCCCAGGTTGCCCTCTGATCCTTCAAGACTTGGGATCCTGAGCGGGCAGGAGATGGGCGATGATCCGCTCAATCGTCTCAGATTGGCGACGAGCTGTATCGGCTTGCTGTTGACATATTGCCTTTAACTCTCCCAGCCAAGTGCTCTGCTCCTGGGATATCAGCACCTGTTGTTGAACAACAGCTTTCAAATGGGTTAGGTCATCCTTGACGAAGCTGACGGTCTCGGCCAGGGTCAACACAGCCCCAACCAGGCGATCCAGCCGGAAGTCAATTTGGTCGAATCGGTCTTTGCTCTGCATTTTCCTTACATTGGTTAGTAGAGGTTATCGGTGGGCGCTGAGGGAGGTCGCTTCACTGAGAAAAAGCCCCAAGCCGAACAGTCAGCTCGCTCAAGCTTGTGTCTTTATTGTTACCCATACGTACAGATACAGCACTAGCTATTTAGTGCGGCTTCCCCTATCTGCTGTACGATCACGCCCTGCCCTGCGGACGTAACTCACCCTTCAGGTGCAATGTATACTATTTTGCAGAGCTTGGAGAAAAACCACAGGGAACGAGATCACAGCCACGGAAGACTTGAAGGGATAGCATAAACTACTGCCAAGGGCAGGGATCCCTGATAAGACCTGCAGCTTGCTGACACGGCTGGCGTATGCTGGAGAATAAAGATTTCTTTACACTTTACCGGAGCGGACTGTGACAGCTCTTTCGACGGCCCCAACCTTGCCCCAAACCAAGACGGTGGCGGTGGAAATGCAGGGGGTGTGGAAGCGCTTTGGGCAGCAGGTTGCCGTTCAAGATTTGAGCCTGCAGATCCCCCAGGGGGAAGTGTTTGCCCTGTTGGGGCCCAACGGCGCCGGCAAATCCACCACCATCCGCATGCTTACTAGCCTTACCCGACCCAGCCAGGGATCCATCCAGGTGGGGGGCTACGATGTGGTGCAGGATCCCGTGTCGGTGCGGCGGCAGATTGGGGTGGTGTTGCAGCCCATCACCCTGGAAGCAGAGCTGACCGTTTGGGAAAGCCTAGAGTTTCACGCCCGCATGCACCACATTCCCAACCCGGAGCGGCAACGACGCATCGATGAATGGCTGGAGTATGTGCGGCTGGCGGATCGCCGGCAAGACAAAGTGAAAACCCTCTCAGGGGGAATGAAACGACGCTTGCAGGTGGCCAGGGCGTTACTGCATCGCCCCCAGATTTTGTTTTTGGACGAGCCCACCGTCGGGTTGGATCCCCAGGCGCGGCGGCTGTTGTGGGAGATCTTGCGGGATCTCAATCGGCAGGGCATGACCTTGCTGATTACCACCCACTACATGGAGGAGGCAGAAGAGCTGTGCGACCGCATCGGCATCATGGATGGGGGAAGGTTAATCGAGTTGGGCAGCACCGAGCAACTGCGGGCTAAGTATGGAGAGGCCCTGCTGGTGCGATCCTGTCCTGGCCGGGAGGTGGAGTACACCTTTTTCCCCAGCTTGGCGGAAGCTCAGCGGCAGTTGGAAGCTGAACCTGACAAAACTGGCCTCATGGTGCGCCCGGCCAACTTAGAAGACATTTTTGTGCGTTTGACAGGCCGCCGCTTGGATTAACGGGCCCTCACCCCTGGCCCCTCTCCCAACGTGAAGAGGGGAGCATGACTCTAGTCAATAATAAGCTCAACTATACTGAAAATAATGTATAATATGTTCAGTACGGATTACTACCAGTTGATCTTTCTGTTTACTTTCGAGTCTGCCAACATGGTAGCCAAAGCAAAGCAGAAAATTGGTAGTAAGACGACACGGAAACTGCGCTTTGGGTATTCTACTCAAAGCTTTGCGGGATACCGCCATTCTGTTTGGACTCCGTCCCGCTGACGCGAATGGAAACAAACAGAATGCTATCGCTGCATAGTTGAACAGTGATGTTCAGCAGTGTTCAGCGTAAATGTATCAGAGTTATTTGGGAGTTAAGGTTTTTCCTCTCCCCATCCCTCCTTCGGAGCGGGGGGCTCAAACTTGTAGCCAACTCCACGCACGGTGCGGATCAACTCCGGTTGGCTGGTATCAGTCTCTAGTTTCTTGCGAATTTGGCCGATGTGGACATCGACCACCCGTTCATCTCCCTCGTGGTTAAAATCCCACACCTCTTGAATCAGCTCAGCCCGTCGCCAAACCCGCCCCGGATGTCGAGCCATAGCATAGAGCAAATCGAACTCCAGTGCTGTTAAGTTGATCAGGCGCTGCTCGCGGATGACTGCTCGGGTTTCCGGGTCGATTACCAAAGAGGCAAAGGTCAAGACCGGTGCGCTGGCAACTTCGGTCTTCATGCGTTGCCGCCGCAGAATGGCTTGCACTCGCGCCTGTAACTCCGGCAGGCTGAAGGGCTTGGTCAGGTAGTCATCTGCCCCCAACTGGAATCCGTGCAACTTATCAGCAGGGCTGACGCGGCTGGTCAACATCAACACGTACACGCCGGTCTCTTTTTGCATTTGCTGGCAGAGATCGTAGCCGCTCACATCCGGCAAGTTCAGATCCAAAATTACCAAGGCCGGCTGAAAAGCGCGCAACTGCTGTAAGCCCTCGGCCCCCGTCATCGCCACCTCAACCGAATACCCCTGCCGCTGCAAGTACCGCTGCAGTAGAGCACAAATGCTGGGATCATCATCGATGATGAGGATGCGTGACATGGCAGCTTGGCACTCTCGAAGTCAGCAGGAGACAAGGTTGCAGGGCGTTGGGGTGTGGGGATCCCTTCGGCAGCTCATGGGCAACAATCGTGCAGAGGCGATGGGCCCTCGGCTCGCGGGTGAATAAAGAGCCCTCTCAACAGGGCAAGCTTGACCCCAACCTCGGCTGGAAAGGGCAACAAACGCAGGTGATTCATGAGTTATTGAACACCTAAATCTTATTTCAAGTCTTTACGTGTGGGGTCGCGCGGGGAGTTTATCCTTGCCGAGGCCGCCCTCCTGTGCGTAAATCAACGGAGGCTTATCCGAGAATCTTGGGCATTATCTTAGTAAACTACCCGACCCTGACTACTTCGCAGTACAGGGCGGGCTTTCGGTAGCCCTGCAGTTGGCAAGCCAACCACGGACCTCTAGGCTGGTTTACGGCAGCCCCAAGTTTAGCAATCATGTTGGCTCCATTCCAGTCCGCATCCCCTTCCCATCCACAGTGCCCACACTTAAACTGCTTCCCATTGCGGTAGGATTGCGCAGGGTCGGGATGAATGTGCAAACACCGGTGGCAGGTCTGCGACGTGTAGGCAGGCGGAACTAGCACCACAGGTACTCCGGCAATGGCAGCCTTGTAGACCACGAACATCCTAAGCTGGTAGAACGCCCAGTTATTGGTTCTGCGGCGCTCAGCTTTGCTGCGTGGCTGTTGATTGACCCTTTCCCGGATCCCTGTCAGGTCTTCCAGAGCGATAGCGCTGTTGGTAGCTTTTGCCCTAGAGACAATAGCTTTGGAGATGCGATGATTGACCCACGCCTGAAAGCGCCTCTCCTTGCCAGACAGCCGTTGCAACAGTTCTCTGCATCTGCGCCGCGAACTGCGTGTGCCCTTACTGGCTTTGCGTTGGAGTGCCGCCCTCAATCGAGAGTAGTGGTCTCGGACTCTGTTCAACTGCTGTCCATTCCAATTGTCCCCGTCTGACGTATGGGCAATATCTGTCCTTCCCAAGTCCACCCCCAGCACTCTATCCGTGCGTTGCGGTGGGGATGGCTCCGCTTCCACACAGATTTGAATGGAGTAGGAACCGTCTTTGCGCTTGACCAGAGTGGCGGATTTGGGATTGGAGCCCGCCAGCCGTTCTCTCTGGTAGCGGCCAATCGCCAGCTCAAAGCGCTCCCGACCCTCCACCGTGGTCAGCGACACCGTCCAGTCTTTCTCGCGGAACGAAAAGATACGAGCGTCGTAGGTAGCGAAGCCCCCTTTGAACGCTTTGACCGGACGGTTTTTCTGTCGGGCAACTTTACGGGCACCGGCCAGCCGTCTGCAGACCTGCTGGGCCAAGTTACTGGACAAGCCAAACCGAGCGCGAATCTGGTAATAGCAAAGGGATTGGAGTTTGACTGCGTTGACTACTTTTTCTGGTGTGTTTTGGTTGACCCAGTTCAAGGCCTGCACAAAGGCATCCATTGTCGCATCCAACTTTGCGGCTTGCGACTGGGACACCTTGAGCTTGCAGGATACGGTCAGGACTTGGGTCATGGTTCTATCATAACTTCCGCATTCCTCCCGACACTGACCCTACGGGTACAGTGCGGGGCTCCTGCGATTTCTAGCTGAGTTGCCTGAATGGCAGAGGAAATCCGTCAAGCAGATCCTTGCACCTGGAGTTAATCTGGAAGCTGTGACGCTGCTGTTCCTGTCTCAAAGTCTCGCTTTAGTGTGGCAGGTGGCGGTTTATCCCGGAGGCTTATGTACACCAATCTCGATGAAGTCTTCCGCAAAGATGTCTGGTTGGCCCTCTTCACCTGGGGGATCCTAGAGTTGGCTTGTTTCGTGATTATCCCCTTTACCGGAGCCTACGCATTCTCGCAAGTGGAGGCTTGGCTGTGGCCCTCTTTGGTTTTGGGGCCGGTGGGGGCGGTGGTGGTGGCTTTTTGTTCTAAAGTGGTGCTGGCTGCCAACAACATCCCGGATCCCAGGAGAAAACAAGCCCAGCGGCAAGTGGCTCAGGTGGTCAGTCTTTTTGGCTTTCTGGGCTTGGCATTGCCCCTCCTTCTGGCAGGATGGGTATTTGGCCGAGAGATTTTGACGACCGACTGGCAGAATAAGTTCACCAACACCAATAAGTAGAAGCTAATCTCCGACGCCCTTGCCCTCTGGGGTCGCGTCGCCCCGTCAGCGTTGCGGTTCCTCTGCACAGGCCTAGCAAGAGCGCTGCGGAACACGATACATTGGGATGCAATCACGTCAGCGTTGCGCAGCAGTCGTGCTCTGGCTTTCGTAAATCCCCGGTTTTGACGGGGATCCCATCTTCTCTGCGGATTCTTGCCTGCAGCATTGCGGGAAGGTATTTCGGATGGCTAACTACCCGATGCGAGGCCGTTCTTCTCCTGCTTCTGGCGGTTTTCCCTTGGGCACCTTGGTGGTGGTGAGTGTCTCGGTTGGGGCTCTGGCCGCCTTGGCTTGGCAGTTGTGGCAGCTCGTCGCCCCCATGTTGGCCCCCCCTGCCCCGCCTCAATTTCCGCAGGCGGTGCGCTTGGATCCCTTGCCCAGCCCGGCAAGTTTTCCCTCTCCCCCCTCTGGCCCTGCTGCAGGCACTGTTGACCCTGAGGGATTTCCCCCCGGCAGCCGTGGGCGGGTGATCGAGCCCATTGGCCTGGCCATCCGCAGCCAACCTTCTGCCGATGGAGCCTACCAAGGGGGAATTGTGGTGGGGGAAACGGTGACGGTGTTGGAGTACAGCGCCGATGGTCGTTGGCAACGGGTGCGGCGGGAGCTGAATGGACAGGAGGGCTGGGTGCGCGCCGGCAATTTGGGCCCTGTGGATGGTGCTTCAGCTTCAACTTCTACAGCTCCCACGGTTGAACCCAACCCTGAATCAACTCCTTTGCCGACTCGACCCCCCACGGCAGCAGTGGTTTCCCCAGGTGAGCGGGGACGGGTGATCGAGCCCATTGGCCTGGCGCTGCGGGCCACTCCAGAGCGGGAGGGAACCTACATTGGCGGTGTGCCCATGAACGAGGTGGTGACGGTGCTGGGCCTCAGCGAAGATGGTCGTTGGCAGCGCATCCGCCGTCAGAATGGGCAGGAAGGTTGGGTGCGGGCGGGGAATCTGGCGCAGGAGTAGCCCTTGCCATAGGCATAGCCCTACAGATGCCCTGGTGGGGGATTGTAACACCAGGGAAGCCTGTGTTTCGGTAGAGCAGTGCCGTTTGCGTCATCGGGACCGAGTCCTTGGCAGGGGAACTGGTGAAACACACTCCATTTCGGCTTGGTGCTTCAACAAGGGATCCCTGGGGCAAGGGGTTAGCTTTACCCTTTCTGGCCCTTGGGTTGGCCTTCTCTCTAGGCGCCTGCCGACCGGCTTCTAACGCTGGAGCGGAAAAGGTCAGGCAGGAAGCACCCCTAGCCCAAGCAAAGGCAGAGATGGGTACTCTGGAGTTTTGGGCCAACGGCGAGGACTTCATTCGGGAGGGGTTTGTCTCCAAAGACGGCTGGGAACTGAGCTTTGAGCACGTGTACGTGACGCTGGCGGACATAACCGCCTACCAAACCGATCCGCCCTTTGATCCGGAAGGAAATGCAGATTTGCTGGCACGGGCATTGGTCAGCCTCTCCGGCCCCATCACGGTTGATTTGATCACGGCTCCCCCGGCGGAGCGGGCCTTACTGGGATCCCTAGAGGCACCCCCTGGCCACTACAACGCCCTGGGGTGGCGGCTGGTGCCAGCACTGGAGGGGCCGGCAAAGGGCTATTCCCTCTGGATCGAAGGCCAAGCCCGACCGACAAAGGAAGGGGCTGGGGAGATGCCGTTTGTGCTCAAGTTCAGCCCTGAGGTGGCCTTCACCTGCGGAGAGTATGTGGGGGAGGAGCGCAAAGGCTTTGTGCGCGTCGGCCAGGTGGCAGATCTGGAGGTCACCTTCCATTTCGACCACCTGTTTGGAGATGGAAGCTTGCCCCCCAACGACAGCCTCAATCAAGCAGCTCTGGGGTTTGCCCCTTTGGTGAAGTTGGATCCTGTCTCCCTGGAGCAGCGGCTGGCCGCCTCAGCGGCGCGGAGCACTGGGGGGGGATCCGACCTTCTGGAAGTGGACTGGGGGGATCTGCAGGAGGGATCCCCTGCAGATAAGGCCGTATTGGAGATCCTGCACCACTTGGGCCATGTGGGGGAAGGCCACTGCCGCGCTGCCTCTGGCCCTGCCCAGACAGAGTCTTCGCCCTGAAGTCTTGGCTTTTCTAAGACCGGTCGCCTGCAGAGCGTAGAGATTGTCGTCTGTCCTCAGCTAACCAATGAACCGAGTCTGGCCAAAACTTTGGATCCCTTCCTGCCGACTGAGCCTGATTGCGGCGTCGCGTCAGCGATGCGGAGCACGGTTGAGCTTGCTGGCTTTCGGCCTGCTCCTGTCTGCTCCCGCTTGGGGCCACGGGGTGGAGGCCTCTTGGCGGGCAGTTCCCGCTTTTGAGATCCAGGCCCGCCACGATTCTGGCGAACCGATGCGTTTTGCGCAGGTAACGGTGTTTGCGCCAACGGATCCCACTACCCCTTGGCAGGAGGGACAGACGGATGCGCGGGGACGATTTCTGCTGCAGCCGGATCCCAACCTGACGGGCCTCTGGCAGGTGCGGATTCGCCAGCTGGGGCATGGGGTGTTGGTCAACGTGCCGGTGGGCGAGGAGTTCCCTCAGACAGAAGGGATCCCCAGTGCTTCCCCACCCTTTGGGCCTTTGCAGCGGGGGGTTATGGCCGCCTGTGTCATTTGGGGCTGTCTGGGCACAGCTCTGTTCTTCTCCAGGCCCCGTCAATCTGGTTACGCAGCGGTGGAGAGCCCACCGGTTTCGGGATCTCCAGGGTTAGGAATCTCAGGCTCCCAGGCTGGCTCCTCTGCTCTGGAGTAGGACTGGCCATGCACATTAGCGATGGCATTTTGCCGGCACCGCTTTGGCTGGGGGGCTATGGCATCACCGCTCTCATCACCGGCTACAGCTTGCGGCTTCTCCGTCGCGCCGGCGTTGCCGAGCAATGTCCTTGGTGGGAACGGGATCCCCGCCATATTGCTACGCAACGCTGTCGCGACCAGTTGCCCAAAGCGGCTTTGCTCACGGCTGTCTTTTTTGTGGCCTCTTCGATTCACCTGCCCTTTCCCCCGGCCAGCCTGCATCTGGTGCTGAACGGGTTGATGGGTCTGATGTTGGGGGCTTTGGCCTATCCGGCGATTGTAGTGGGCTTGTTTTTTCAGGCGGTGGCCTTTGGCCATGGGGGCCTGACCACATTGGGCATCAACGCCGCCATTATGGGGATCCCGGCGCTCCTGGCCGGTGGGATTTTTCGGGCAGGCCGTCGGGTGATGGGGGCCGGAGTGTCTGCCTTCTTGGCGGGAGCGGTTGGGGTGGGTCTAGCAGTGCTGTTGTTTTACGGGGTGGTCATGGCTGCTGTGGTTGACGCTGGCAGCGGGATCCTCTCCACAGAAGCCGGTCGCCTGGCTCTTGGGAGCTTGGTGGTGGCCCACATCCCCCTGATGGTGGTGGAGGGGTTGTTCACCAGTTGGGTGGTGCTGTTTTTGCAGCGGGTACAACCGGCGCTGCTGGGAGAGTATGGCAAGAGATGAAGCCGGCTCAGGGATCCCTTGCTGCTGGCGCGGTCAACAATCCCATCCTCACCCCTCCAAACCCCTTTCCTGGCTGCACCGGTGGCAACCTCTGCCCAAGGTGCTGGGCCTGATGGCGCTGATGGCGGCTTTCGCCTCGGTGAGGTGCCTGGCCCTCTTGCCGCTCATCTGGGCGCTGGTGGCTGGACTGTGGAGCCTGTCGGGATTGCCTTGGAGCCTCGGGCTGAGGCGGCTGGCAGCCCCAGGGCTGTTGGTGGCAGGGCTGATGGGGATCCTTCCCTTCTGGGCGGGGGAAACCATCCTGTGGCAGTGGGGATCCCTGGCTTTGCGCTGGGAGGGGCTGGAGATGGCGCTCCGCATGGGGGGGAGGGGGCTGGCCCTGTTCGCTCTCACCATGCTGCTGCTGGAGACCACCCCCACATCGGAACTGTTGGCAGCTTTGCGGGCCCTGGGGATCCCAGACCTCCTGCTGGAACTGGCCTGGCTCACCCAGCGCTATTTGCAGGAGGTGGCCGCTCAGTGGCAGCAGATGCAACGGGCAGCCCGGCTGAGGGGTTGGCGACCGCGGGGATCCCTGTGGCGTCCTGGGCCGGCTTTGAGGCAAGACCTACCCTTCCTGGCTGCTTCGGTGGGCACCCTGTTGGTGCGCAGCTACGAGCGCTCCGAGCGCACCTATCAGGCGCTGCGACTGCGGGGCTACGGACGGGCACCTCTGTTTTCGACGGCGGCTGGCGGGGATCCCTACAGTTGGGCGGCCACCGCGTTGGCCGTGGCTACGGCTCTATTGCTCCGCAACGCTGATGCGGCCCTCAACTAGAATAGATAAGCCTCTGGCAAGCTGCCCCCTTTTTGATGCTCAGTCCATGAATGGGTTAGAAGCGACCGTCTCCAGTTTCCCATCCGTCAAGGACTCCGTCCCGCTTACGCGAACAGCGGTGCAGCGTACAAAGGCGTCGGTTGCCGTTTTACACCTGGGCTGTGAGAAAAACCGGGTGGACACCGAGCACATGCTGGGCCTGCTGGCTCAAGCAGGCTACCGGGTGGATGGGGACGAAGAGAGCGCTAACTATGTGATTGTCAACACCTGTAGCTTCATCGAGGCAGCGCGACGGGAGTCGGTCAGCACCCTGATGGAGCTGGCGGTACAAGGCAAAAAGATCATCATTGCCGGCTGCTTGGCGCAACACTTCCAAGAGGAGCTGCTGCAGGAAATCCCAGAGGCGGTGGCTATCGTGGGTACGGGCGACTATCACCAGATCGTCCAAATCATCGAGCGGGTGGAGCGGGGAGAGCGGGTCAATGCCGTTACTTCTAGCCTGGATTACATTGCCGACGAGACCGTACCTCGCTATCGCACCACCCATGCGCCGGTGGCCTACCTGCGGGTAGCTGAGGGCTGTAACTACCGCTGCTCTTTCTGCATCATCCCCCACTTGCGGGGCGACCAACGCTCTCGCTCCATCGAGTCGATCCTACAGGAAGCAGAACAACTGGCCGAAGAGGGGGTGCAGGAGCTGATTTTAATTTCCCAGATCACCACCCACTACGGGATCGATCTCTACGGGGAGCCGCGCTTGGCTGAGCTTATCCGCGCCCTGGGCCAGATCCCCATTCCCTGGATCCGCATGCTCTACGCCTACCCCACGGGCATTACCCCCGCCGTGGTGGAGGCCATTCAAGAGACCGCCAATTTCCTGCCTTACCTGGATCTGCCTTTACAGCACAGCCATCCTGAGATCCTCAAGGCCATGAATCGCCCCTGGCAAGGGCAGGTCAACGACTGGGTGATCGAGCGGCTGCGCCAGGCGTTGCCCAATGCCGTGCTGCGCACCAGCTTTATCGTCGGCTTTCCTGGGGAGACGGAGGAGCACTTCCAGCATCTACTAGACTTTGTCCAGCGCCATCAGTTTGACCATGTGGGGGTGTTTACCTTTTCTCCCGAAGAGGGCACCCCTGCCTACCACCTCCCCCATCAGGTTCCAGAGGCTGTCAAACAAGAGCGCCGCGCCCGTCTAATGCAACTGCAGCAAGGCATTGCCTTCCGCCGCAACCGCGAGCAGGTGGGCCGAGTGGTACCTGTACTTTTGGAGCAGGAAAACCCCAGAACCGGCGAGTGGATTGGCCGCTCCCCTCGCTTTGCCCCCGAAGTGGACGGGGTGGTGTACGTGCGTGGGGAGGGCTCTCTGGGATCCCTGGTGCCGGTGCAGATCACCCACGCCGAGCCCTATGATCTCTTCGGTCGGGTGGTGGCAGCGCCGGAGGGTTTTAGCTGGAGCGGGCGGTAGCGGTGCAAAGCACTTTGGTAGGATCTTCATCCACGGGAGAGGAGCTGGGAATGACTACCCTTGGCGGCAGCGGGACCGAGTCTTTAGATGAGCTGAAACAGGCGGCAGCCCGGGCTGCAGTTCAAAAGGTGCAGTCGGGAATGGTGGTGGGGCTGGGCACGGGATCCACAGCCGCCTTTGCTGTCAGCGCCCTAGCAGAGCGGATGCAAAGCGAGGGTCTGCAGATCCTCGGTGTGCCCACCTCCGAGCGCACGGCTGAACAGGCCCGCTCCCTGGGGATCCCGCTGGCTACCCTAGAAGAGCAGCCGCGCCTGGATCTGGCCATCGATGGGGCCGACGAGATTGAAGTGGGATCCCTGAACCTGATCAAAGGGGCAGGAGGGGCCCTGTTGCGGGAAAAATTGGTGGAGGCCAGCGCTGCCGAGCTGATCATCATCGCCGATGCCTCTAAAAAAGTCCCGCAGTTGGGCATTCGCTTCCCGGTGCCGGTAGAGGTGGTGCGCTTTGGCTGGAAAACCACCTTGGCGCGGGTAGAGGCTCTGGGGTGCACAGCCACCTTACGGCGGAATGCCAACGGGGATCCCTACTTGACGGACGAGCAGCACTACATCCTCGACTGCCAATTCGGCCCCATGGCGGATCCCGCTAAGATTGCCGATCAACTCAAAGGGACGGTGGGGGTTGTGGAACATGGCCTGTTCATCGGCATGGCCAAAGAGGCCATCATCGCGCTCCCATCTGGGATCGAAACGCTGCAGCCAGGCTGTGAGGAGAGAGGAGTGAGGAGAGAGAAGTGAGGAGTGAGGATACTTCATACTTCCTTCTCACTACTCGCTGCTCTTTTCTCGTTTCTCTTTTCTCACTTCTCACTGTGGGCTCTAGACCAACCTTCTGCCCCATGCTGACTCTACAAACTGTGGCCGACCTGCTGCAAACTCCTCTGCAGGGAGATCCCTGTCTGCTGCGGTTTCCCATTCGGGCCATTTGCACCGACAGCCGCCAACTCCAGCCAGGCTCAGTCTTCGTGGCGCTGCGGGGGGAACGGTTTGATGGACACGACTTCATTCCGCAAGCTTTGGCCGGAGGGGCCATTGCCGTCATCAGCCAGCGTCCGGTGGCTGGGCCCCATTTTCAAGTCTCAGATACCCTAGCTGCCTACCAGCGCATTGCCAGAGGCTGGCGGGAGCAGTTTCCCCCCTCCGTAGTAGCCATCACGGGCTCAGCAGGCAAAACCACCACCAAGGAAATGCTGGCGGCTGCCCTATCCCGCTACGGCACAGTTCTCAAAAGTGAGGCCAACCACAACAACGACATCGGGGTTGCTCAAACCCTGCTCCAGATGCAACCGGAGCATCAGTTTGTGGTTCTGGAAATGGCCATGCGAGGCCCCGGAGAAATTCGCCGCCTGGCTCAGATGGCTCAGCCCACCCACGCCTTGATCACCCATATTGGCACCGCCCACATCGGCAGACTGGGATCCCGCGCGGCCATTGCTGCTGCCAAGTGCGAGCTGCTGCAGGAGCTAGGGCAGGGGGTGGCTCTGCTGAATGGAGAAGATCCCTTGCTGTTGTCTACCGCCGCCAGCCTGTGGTCGGGACAAACCCTTACCTATGGTCTGGATCGGGGGGACTTACGGGGAGAATGGGATCCCCAAGCCCAAACGGTAACTGTGGAGGGCCTAACGCTGCCGGTGCCCTTGCCGGGAAGGCATCATGCCCTCAACTGGATGGGGGTGCTGGCTGCTCTGTGCAGCTTGGGGCTGGATTGGGAGCGGCTCCGAGAACCCATTGCTTTGCCTACCCCTCTGGAGGGGCGCAACCGCCATCTCAAGCTGGCAGGAGATGTGGAAATCTGGGACGAAACCTACAACGCCTCGCCGGAAGCGATGATTGCGGCTCTGCACCTGCTGGCCCAAACCCCGGGGAAACGGCGCTGGGCCATTCTCGGCCCGATGCGGGAATTGGGAGAGCATGCACCTCAGCTCTATGCGGAGGTGGGTCGGGCGGCTGCCCCTTTGGGGCTGGATCGGGTCTTGCTCTTGGATCCCGAAGGAGAAATGCAACCGCTGCTCGACCAAAAACCGGCAGCCCAGACAGAACGCTGCGAGGAGGTATCCGAACTGCTGGAAATCTTGCTCCATCACGTGCAAGCCGGGGATCGGCTGCTGTTCAAGGCAGCGCGGGCTGTTGAGCTGGATCGGGTGCTGCACCGCTTTTTGCAGGAGTGGCAGGCGTAGGCTAAGGTAAGAAACGGATGATGAAAAGCCCGCGTCCCTCTGTTGAGAGGGGCTTAGCCCAAGCCGGGCTCATTCCTCGTCGATAGCTGCCTTCTGTACGGCATGTACTACCACAATCCCTCTCTGCGCGAAGAACCCCGCGATCAACCGCCAACGGTGGTGCCCTCCCCCAGCAGCCTTTCCATTCTCGATTGGTTGCGCCAGGAAGGCCGGTTGATTGAGCAGCCTATTGAAGTCCCTGAGATGATTTTGGAAGAAGACATCGACGATATCGACGATTTGATCGGGGACGACTACGACGAAGACTTCGAGCCGGAAGAAGAGTAAGCACAACTGCCAGGATTATTACGAGCTCGTTAACTCATTTATCCCTTTGCTCGGCACCGTGAGGGTGTTATTTTTTGTGCTGCCGCTGGATAGACAGCTCGAGCAAACAAAACAGTACAGTCGTTTCAGGTTAGAGTGAGACGCCTGAGCTACCAAGAAAAGTCTTCCAGCCCCGCGCATTCAACGCTTCAGGTGTGGGTGCAGCGTTTTAGTTTGAATCAGAATGACTATAGATGCAGACAAACGTAACTGATCCCTCAGCCTCAAGGGATCCTTTTTCAGCCTGTTTTGGATTGCTCACCACCACCCTGCGATGATTGTTGCAAATCTAACCTTAGTGGAAGATACCCCAGCAGCCTTTGTAAGAAAGCATCTTGGGGCAGTAGAAACATCTTTTTCGGGGACTTTTTTCGATTTCTCACTTACCATGCAGTGCCCGGCAAAGTTCTCTCCACCTCTTTGGAAGCTGGGGAAGTGGTTACGGTCGAGGGATCCCCTGTGGAAATCTCTTTGGCTGATGGTGTCAAGGTCAACGATGCTAATGTGTGACAGCCGACATTGAAGCTTCCAACGGCGTGATCCACGTCATCGACAAGGTGATCCTGCCCCCGCAAAGCTAACCTGTCGGTACTGAGGTTCTAAATCCTGCGGGGTCTAGTCCTCTGGCAGCCCCTGCCCCTAGTGGTGGGGGCTTTGCGTTGTCAGCCCGGCGATACTCAAGGGATCCCTGACCTTGGTCTGCTCTATAGGCTCTATAGGTCGATGCCAACGCTGGAAGCGTAGATCGCCTCCACCGACACGCCGGACACCCGTTGAGGACGCACGATCATGTACTCATTGTCCATTTGCTTGGGCAAGGTGATGAACTCTTCGCCGCCCACCATGAGGTTGTTGATCAGCTCGGTGTATTCTCTGGCTTCTTTGACCCGTACCTGCATGGTTTGTCCACCTTCCAGCATGATGTGGACAAGATATCCGTCAGGTTTTCTGGCCATGGATGCTCCTGCTGGGTGAACCGAAGGACGAGACGAGGGGTGTTCTTATGAACATTATTCCCCCTTTCGAGACCCCTAACCAACCCCTGACTCTTCCGTGAAATCTGGAATTGAGCTGCGCCAAACCGAATCCCAAGCCGTAGCATAGTGAAAGTGAAATGTGCCCATTTTAATCTTCCTCGCGCTCCATGCCCCATTTGCCTGATGTTTCTGCTGCCCACCGTGAGCTGGAGTGGAACGGAGTTCCTTCCACGCCGACAAACGACGCCCAACCCCTGAGCCGCTCTACCGTGAAGGATCCCATCACCGCCCGTTCCGACATCATCGCCGTCGGGGGAGCAGAGGATAAGGAAAATGAGCGCCACATCCTTTGGGAGTTCTTCCGCCGAGCGGGGGGAAAGTCTGCCCACATCACCATCGTGCCCGCGGCTTCTGGGATCCCGGCGGTGCTGGGGGAGATCTACGCCAACATTTTTCAGCAGATGGGGGCAGCCAGCCTCCAAGTTCTGGATATCCGCAGCCCGATGGAGGCGAGGGATCCCGATAACGTCGAGAAAATTCGCTTCTCCACCGGCATCTACTTCACGGGTGGGGATCAGGAGCGGCTGGCAGAGGTGCTGGCCCACAGCGAGCTGATGGAGGCCATTCGACAGCAGTGGCAGCGGGGGCAGACGGTGATTGCCGGAACCAGCGCCGGAGCTTCTGCGTTGGGGCAGCAGATGATCTCCCGCGGCTACAGCGGGGAACCGCCCACGCCGGCAATTGTAACGGTGAAGACGGGCTTGGGCCTTTTGCCTCGCGTCATCATCGATCAACATTTCCATCAGCGCAATCGCCTGGTGCGGCTGGTCACGGCGGTGGCCCACTATCCCCAATGTTTGGGTATCGGCATTGATGAGAATACGGCGGTGGTGATCCAGGCCAACGATGTGATGGAGGTGATCGGCTTGGGGACGGTGACGATTGTGGACGGGACGCAACTGTACTCGACTGTTCAGGAGGCGGCAGCGGATGAGTATTTTCGGCTGCACAATGCCCGCATTCACTTTTTGCCGCCGGGATCCCGATTCGATCTCAACACCTTGTCTCCGCTGTGACCGGTGAAAACTTTGTCCTGCCGAGGCGGCTGGACTGGCGCAACCTCAACACCCTCTGGGGATCCCTATTGGCCGAAACCTTGAGTCGGCTGGGTTGCCGTTTGGCGGTGGTGTCTCCGGGATCCCGCTCAGCCCCCCTGACCTACGCCCTGGCCCAGCACCCCGACATCGAGGCGATCCCGGTGCTGGATGAGCGGTCGGCAGCCTTTTTTGCGCTGGGATTGGCCCAGCAAACCCGGCGGCCCATTCCCTTGGTGTGTACTTCCGGCAGTGCTGCCGCCCACTTTTTCCCGGCTCTCCTTGAGGCAGCCGAAAGTGGCTTTCCCCTGTTGATCCTGACGGCGGATCGGCCTCCAGAGCTGCGCCACTGTCGCGCCGGCCAAGCAATTGACCAAGTGAAGCTCTACGGCCATTACCCCAACTGGCAGGCGGAATTGGCCGTGCCCAGCGCGGATCCAGAAGCCCTGGCCTACCTGCGCCAAACCCTAGTGCACGCCTGGGAGCGCACCCTTTACCCCTTCCCCGGCCCTGTGCATTTGAATGTGCCCTTCCGGGATCCCTTGGCTCCCATTGCCGATGGCAGCACTGCGCCGCTGCTCCATCTACAGGAAGATCCGGAGTTCGAGAAGACCTTTTTTCGTGGGGTTGCTCCTCCATGCACCGGCTCTTCCTTGCAGGCGGTGCGGAGCCCTTTTCAGACGGAGACGGTTTCTTTTTGGCAGGAGTGGCGCGGCTGTGAGCGGGGGGTGATCTTGGCGGGGCCGGCTCAACCGGCGGATCCCCAGCGTTATGTGGAGGCAGTGGCCCGTTTGGCGACGGCTTTGGGCTGGCCGGTTCTGGCGGAGGGGCTCTCTCCCCTGCGGAACTACGCTTCCCTCAACCCCTATCTCATCACCACCTACGATCTCATCCTGCAGCGGGATGATCCCCAGCTTTGGCCGCAGCAAGTCATCCAACTGGGATCCCTGCCCACCAGCAAAGCGCTGCGGCAAACCCTGGCCAAGGTTGCTCCCCGCGTTTGGCGGTTGGATCCCCGCCCTGAGAATGGGGATCCCCTGCACAACCCCACCACCCACTTGCCTTTCGCCGTAGAGGAGTGGGTCGCCGGGATCCCAGAAGCACCGGCCAAGCAAACAACTTTTCTGCAGGGCTGGCTGACAGCGGAAGCGCAAATCCGGACCGCCTTAGACCAGGCTATGGCTGACCTGCCGGAGTGGTTTGAGGGTAGGATAGCCTGGTGGCTGGCCCGCCACCTGCCGCCAGAGACGCCGCTATTCATTGCCAACAGCACGCCGGTGCGGGATGTGGAGTGGTTTTGGCCCCCCAACGACCGCCGCATCCGGCCCTACTTCAACCGCGGCACCAACGGCATCGATGGCCTTCTCTCTACCGCCTTCGGGGTGGCCCACCGGCAGCGCCCGACGGTGTTGCTAACCGGGGATCTGGCCTTTTTGCACGACTGCGGCGGCCTGCGGCTTGGCCCTCACCTGCAGGGATCCCTGACCATTCTCCTCATCAACAACCAGGGGGGTGGGATTTTCGAGCTGCTGCCCATTGCTGAAGTGGGCCGTCAAGGGCCAGATCCGCCCTTTGAGCCCTACTTTGCTACTCCCCAGTCGGTGGATCTTGCCCTCCTCTGCCAAGCCCACGGCATTCCCCACCGGCGGGTGGAAAGCTGGCAGGAGCTGGCCCAAGCTTTGGATCCCTTGCCTGCCCAAGGGGTGCGGGTGTTGGAGATCCTTACGGATCGAAAAGCCGATGCTCAGCGGCGGCGGGACTGGTTTCAACAGTGGTCGGAGCTGCCATCCAAGCCTTGACCTGCTTCCAGATCTGCTCCGGCAAATCCTCAGCTTCGCAGTCCAGCCACAGGGCCACACATCGACCCCTTCCCGACAGGGTGCCGTAGGCATGGCCCTTTTGGATCCCCAGCATGGCTCGAAACCAAGTCATCTGCCGCTTGGCAAATTGGCGGGTGCGCCGCACAATCAGGGGTTGCAGTTTGGCTTCCGGGATCCGCCCCTCCAGATAAGCGCCGATTTCCGCGTAGCCCAAAGTATTCAAAAGGGGCAGGTGGGGCCCATAGCGCTCCCGCAGGGTTTTCACCTCCTCGATCCACCCCCGCTCCATCATCTCCGCCGTGCGCCGGGCAATGCGTTGTTCCAAACGGGGCATTGGGCAGCGCAGCCCCAGGATCAAGATGGGGTAATGGGGGGGATGAGCCCGCCTTAGGCTGGAAGCCGGCTTCCCAGTGGCGTAAACGATCTCCAAAGCCCGCAGCGTGCGCACCGCGTCATGGGGATGAATGTGCTGGGCGGCAACGGGATCCAACTGCTGCAGCCAGGCGTAGCGGATCTCAGGGGGCCAAGTTTCCAGTTGTCTTCTCAGTTGGGGCTGCGGGGGTACAGCAGGGATCCCTAGGCCAGCAGTCACCGATTGGATGTAGAGACCGGTGCCCCCCACCAAGATGGGCGTCTGTCCCTGCCGATGGGCCTCGGCGATGCGGGCTTGGGCCGCCTGCTGAAACTCGGCCACCGTGTAGGTGTGGCAGGGATCAACAATGTCGATCAACTCGTGGGGCCAAAGGGCCTGCTCGGCGGGGGTAGGCTTGGCTGTGCCGATGTCGAACTCGCGGTAGACCTGGCGAGAGTCTGCATTCAACAACGGGGATCCCAGCCGTTGGGCCAAAAGCAGTGCCTGTCGAGATTTCCCGGTGGCCGTGGGGCCGGCAATGACGATCAATCCCGGCCATTCTGTCCGGTCGGAAGCTGCTGCAGCGGGAATGCCATTCTCGAGGGTAATGCGCATTCGCTACCCAAACCATCGGCAGGGCAGACTGGCAAGCAACTTTCCTCAGAGACCAGATTAAGATTCTCGAAGAACCTTGTCTCTTTGGGTTAGGATCGGTTACTTACTACCCTGCTTTTTTGCTGTGCTGATCTCATCCTACATTCCTGCTTCGACGGTTTTGAGGGGCAATGGGCCACAGCCGCAGCCAGTGGCGCAGTTTTTACCTCTCCGGCTAGAGCTGTTCGCAAGGCGCGGCCTCAGCCAGATTGGACGGGCAATTGGAACAGGGTTGCTGATGGCTATGCTCATAGGTGTCCCTTGCTCGGCGCGGGGGGAAACCTTGGTGCTCAAGCAGGGAGAAGTGCGCACTCTGCCCCTGCTGCAAACCCGGGCCCGGCTGCCCTTGCAAATGGAAATGCTCTATCTGGGCATGGTCGAGGAGCGCTTCTTGAGCTACGCCCGCGCCAACAATTGGGAGACCATTTCCAGCGACCGGGAGGATCCCCGCTGGAGCCGCTGGCAACTGCGTCCTGGGGGTGAAGCCCTTTACCTGCCCGATTCCCCTTCATCTCAGAACTCCTTGGAGCCCCCCATCTATGCCCGTGGGTTTTATGTGCAAGCCTATTTTGTCGGCGGGCGCCTGGCGGGAATGCACCTGATTCGCAACCCTGAAGAGCCGGGCTTCAACTTGAAGGCCCTGCAAAGGCTTATCCGCGCCTGGTTTCCCGATAATCGCCTGATGTTGTATTACCAAGTGTTGCCAGAGGATCCCGAGCAGCAGGTGCTGGGCGCCTATTTGGGCACCATTCCTCCTCCCTACCTTGCCGATATTCAGCGCAATCGCGTGCCTTTTTGTCAGACTTTTTTCAGCCCCACTTTGCCCCAGCCGATCATTCCACCCTCCGTCGATGGGCCTCCCCATTGCTTGGGCACGACTGCTGCCAACAGCGGGACGGCGCCTCACGCTGCCCAGAAAGAGACTGCGGCTATGCGCTAGTTGCAACAGTGTTGCGTAGCAATAAGGTTGTGAGGCTAAAACCATTCCCCCTCTGTGGACGAAGAGCCGGGAGTGGGGGGCCAGATTAAGTCAGCGGCGCAAAGCGCCAGGGCCAAGCTGGATTTTAGAAGGGAGCAATTTCCTTCAAATCAAACTGTCACCAGCTCGGGACGGCGGCTGTTGCGAATGCTGCGAATGGCTTCGGCATAGTCTTTGGCTTTGAACACTGCCGAACCGGCCACAATGGCGTTGGCTCCTGCTTCAATCACCTGCCAAGCGTTGCTGGCTTTGATGCCGCCATCCACCTCGATCCAGGGATCCAGGCCGCGCTCATCACACATGGCCCGTAACTGGCGAATTTTGGGCACCACTGCTGGAATAAAGCTCTGGCCGCCAAAGCCGGGGTTGACGCTCATGATCAGCACCAGATCCACCAGCTCCAGCACGTATTGGATCAGCTCCAGAGGGCTGGCCGGATTGAGCACCACGCCCGCTTGCTTGCCCAGATCCTTGATTTGGCTGAGGGTGCGATGCAGGTGGATGGTGGAGCTGGACTCTGCGTGCACGGAAATAATGTCGGCCCCTGCCTTGGCAAAATCCGCCACATAGTTCTCCGGCTCTACAATCATCAGGTGGACGTCCAGGGGCTTGGCCGTCACCGGGCGCAGGGCTTCCACCACCAACGGGCCGATGGTGATATTGGGCACAAAGCGGCCATCCATCACATCCACATGGATCCAGTCGGCCCCCGCCTCATCCACTGCCCGTACTTCCTCCCCCAACCGGCTGAAATCGGCTGAAAGGATGGAAGGGGCGATGACAATCGGCTTTTGCCCAGAGGTCGCTGACGGCTGCACCATGGTGAGTCCTGGGGATTGAAAACAGAGAAACGGAGAAACCTGCTCCTCTATGGTACGGGGTTTGATCCCCTTTGCAAAGCGTCATATCCCCTGATACATTTACGCTGAACACTGCTGAACATCACTGTTCAACTATGCAGCGATAGCATTCTGTTTGTTTCCAACCAGAATGGCGGTATCCCGCAAAGCTTTGAGTAGAATACCCAAAGCGCAGTTTCCGTGTCGTCTTACTACCAATTTTCTGCTTTGCTTTGGCTACCATGTTGGCAGACTCGAAAGTAAACAGAAAGATCAACTGGTAGTAATCCGTACTGAACATATTATACATTATTTTCAGTATAGTTGAGCTTATTATTGACTAGAGTCATGCTCTCAGCTTGGCACTCAAGGCTCCAGGGGGGACGTGGACTCTGGCGACAGGATCCCGTTCGCGTTGGCGGAACGGAGTCCTTTCAAGCTCGCATCGCCGGGCCACAGACCCTGCAAGACTTGGGCAACACGACGCCAGGGATCCAGCCGTTCCGCTCGCGGAAGCAGGACGGAGTCCTGGCTGCTTTGAGGCTCTGGAGAAGACTGCTCAGAGGGGGCGGGATCCCTTTCTTCCAACTGCAGAGAAAGCTGCTGCAACTGCATGTAGATGCTGTTCACGGCCAACATGGCCAAGACCGTGCCGAAAAACTTGGTGCGGGATCCCATGGGCCAACCCCTGTGCGAAAACAAAGATACGGTTGTCGCGGGTGCGCTAGCTCCACCTTAGCTTACGGGTTTGGCTTGCCGTTCGGAGAAAATATTGATGTTCGCGTCGGCCTTGCAAAGCCCCACGGTCAAGATTTCCCAACAAGACAATGACTGCCCCCCAAAAGCCAACCTATCATCACCTGCACACCGCCCTTTGGGTGAGCGATCTGGCCAGAGCCGAACATTTTTACGGAACGGTGCTTGGGATCCCCAAGGCGGAACGCTTTGCGTTTAACTTTCCCGGCGCTTGGTATCAAGTGGGTTCCTCCCAAATTCATTTAATCGTGGCCGAGGAGCCGATGGATCCACGGCAGCGAAGCGGAACGGGATCCTCAAAGTGGGGGCGTAATCCCCATGTGGCGCTGGGGGTAGATGACTTGGAAGCGGTGAAGGCTCGCCTGCGGCAGGAAGGGTATGAGGTGCAACCGAGCGCTTCCGGGCGAGCGGCAGTGTTCGTCCGGGATCCGGATGGGAATGTGATAGAGCTAAGCTCGATTAGCGCAACTTAGCCATGAGCCATCTCCCCTCAGCAATGCCGCCGGTTGCAACAGCGTTGCGTAGCGATATGGGTTCTCGTTGCCAGTTCGATCCGGCCATCAGCCTGGTCAGTTCCGCACAGATGCAGCGCATTGAGGAGCAGATCTTCTCTGCCGGCATGCCCGTTGCCGCTCTGATGGAGAAGGTGGGGCTGGCCGTTGTTGCTCAGTTGCAGAAGGATTTTCCGCAAGCCCATCGCATTGGGATCCTCTGTGGGACAGGGCACAACGGTGGCGATGGGTTGGTGGTTGGGCGGGAGCTATGGCTGGCCCAAAAGTCGGTGAAGGTGTGGCTGGGCAAGCCGGATCTCAAACCCCTGACGGCAGACCACGCCCGCTATCTCAAGGCGCTGGGGGCAGAGTTTGTGGAGAGTCTTGAAGAGCTGGCCGATTGCGATTTGTTAATTGATGCCCTGTTTGGGATCGGTCTGAACCGGCCTTTGGGGGAGCCTTGGGCGGGGGCGGTGGGGTGGGCCAATGGCAGTGGGATCCCCATCCTTAGCCTGGATTTGCCGTCTGGCCTCAACGACCAAACCGGGGAAGTCTGGGGCTGCTGCATTCGCGCCAGCCATACCTATACCCTTGGCCTTTGGAAACGGGGGCTGTGGCAGGAAGCAGCTCTGCCTTGGGTAGGACGGTTACATCGCGTTGATTTTGGGATCCCCGCTTGGGCCTGCCCAGAGGATGAGGTTCCCCGGTTGTTGCTGCGGCCTTGGCAGCACTTTCCTGCGGATCCCCCTTTGGATACCCACAAATACTGCCAGGGATCCCTGTTGTTGGTGGCAGGCTCGGCAGCCTATGCCGGAGCAGCGGTGTTGGCGGGGCTGGGATCCCGCGCCAGCGGGGTGGGTATGGTGACGATGGCGGTGCCGGCGGAGTTGAAAGGAGTGATCCACAGCGTCCTGCCGGAAGTCTTGGTCTATGCCTGGGAGGGGATCCCTTCTTTGCCGCCGGTTGCCGATCGCGACAGCGGGACGAAGTCCTTGAAACCCTTTCAGGCGGTGGCCGTGGGGCCAGGCTTGGGAAAAACCCGTTTGCCTCTGCTGGAACTCCTGCTGCGGGATTGGGCCGGGATCCCCTGGGTGATCGATGCGGATGGGCTGAATGCTCTGGCGGAGATGGGGGTAGAGCGCTTACGAGAAAAAGGGATCCAGGCCATCCTCACCCCCCACCTGGGGGAATTTCGGCGGCTTTTTCCGGGGATCCCGCTTGGGGATCGCATCGAGGCAGCCCAAAGGACGGCAGCCCAGAGTGGAGCAGTGGTGGTTTTGAAAGGGGCGCGGACGGTGATCGCCTCTCCCACTGGGGAATGCTGGGTGAACCCGGAGAGCACACCGGCTTTGGCCCGCGGTGGCAGCGGCGATGTCTTGACCGGTTTGATCGGGGGCCTAGTGGCGCGAAGAAGAGCTCAAGCCGGTCAACCTTTGGACGCTCCCGCCCTGCTCAGTTGCGCCTGTGCGGGGGTGTGGTGGCATGCTCAGGCGGCTGTCCATCTGGCGCAAGAACGCGGCCTAACGGGAGTGGATCCGGCACGGCTGGCGGAGCATTTGCCCCAGGCGCTGCAAGCTCTTCAACAGGAGGAAGTTGTTCATACCGTGTCGCAGGCGGGTGAATAAATACTCTAAGTCATAGCCCAAGCCTTCCTGCTTGCTCCTACCCTCCACTAGGGGTCACCCGGTAAAGGGCACAGGAATAGAATTCTGGCTGGTTACTCGAAAGCCTTGGACAGGCCACCAAACCAAAGCCCGCATCCTCCACCACTATCTTCTCCGGCTGCAAGCTAAAATCCTGCGGGATCCGGAAAATCGGACTCAGGGATCCCTGAGGAGATACCCGCGCCAACCCACTGCGCCAAGACCCTTCTGCATCTTCCAAAAGGCGACTCCGACCCAACAAAGCCACTAGGTTGGATCCCTGTAGGTCAATATCCCGGATGGGTACAGAATCTCCACCATTTTGTTCCCGTATCACCCGCCCATCCACCACTACCGCTAGCCCCTGACTGGGATTGGCCTTGAGAATACTCGGATTCCCTTGGTTATTGGCCAGAAAATAATACTCCACATTCCAGTCCAAAGGTTCAAGTAAAGATCTGGGTAAGACTGGATTACCCTGAGCATCAGAGATTCCACCAGAGGCTCGAGCAACCTCTCTAACCAAATTGACCACTCTATCTTCATCAAAGGTGACATACAGAGGAATGTCATTGAGGCTAGAGATTGTGGATCCCATCATGTGGGCAACTTGAACCCCACCAAAGAAACAACCTGCAATCTTCTGAGAGGTTGCATTTGCAATTGTCCGCTTGGCAGCATCGACAAATATTGTTCCCTGAGAATTAGAGATAGTTGATAACCATCTCTGACATCATCCAAGGCTGGCCAAATGAAATTGTCGTAGAGAGAAGCTATAGTATTTCTTCGAATCATATCCAGATGTTGGTCGGCAATTCTATCCCGAATTCCCGAATTGTTTGACCAAGAAGATTAATTAGAGTTTCTTGGACATTAAACCTTTGCAATAGTGGCCTTAGAATATCATTTGCATTTGGGGCTTTTAGAAGAACACGAGCATATTGCCACGCTTGAGGGTCTGACAGTTCTGGCAGTGCTTCCCGAATCTTGAGTGCAATGGATGCAACGATTTGAAAGGTTGGGTTGTCTGCTGCTTGAGTTACATTTCCAGACGCAGTTATTCCTCCCAAAGCCATGTTGTAAGCAAGCCGATAGTTTGCGATGTCTTGCTCGAACCCAATGTTGTCTTTGAGTCGGATCAATACATTCTCTTCATTTCCTCCAATGGCAGCAATGATCCTATCAAGATTTCTTTCTGCGTCATCTTTTGCAGTTGCTAACCCGTTAATATAATAGATTCTAGACTTAAGAATAGATTCAGTAGTATTGAAACCTAGGTTGGGAGAAACGACTGAGTAGATAGTTGATTTGTTCGGTAATGAGCAAGACTTGAGAATCAGTACAGACAGGCAACAGCACAATAAAACAACAAGACGAACAGTATTTCGACCGAACATCCATTTATCCTCACTAATCTAGCGAATTGGGTCAGTACATGTCGATTCTTCTGCGCCAACGACTTGTCCAGAGAACTTGGCATCAACAGTTAAATCTGCAATAACTCTTTCCTGGGTGTTAAGCATTTGAAATTGCACTTCCCTTCTTGCTTCAGAAACTTCATCAATCAGGTCGAATTCATTTGCCCCGCCAAATGCTAACCGCGCACATCGAATTGCTCGGAAACCATCAAGCACTCTTGCACGCACCTGGTCTCGACTATCCCTGTCAACATTCACGATGCTTGCCTGTAAAGCTTTGGCGTATCGCAGCATGGCCTTCCGCTTCAGCTCATCATTGGGATACCGGCGGTAAATCCAGCGCTGCACATCATCACGCACGCCATCTCCATCGGCATCAATCCCCTCCAAAGTTTGCTTGCCCGCCTCCCCTGGATCCGGTGGCAAATTCGGAAACAATCTATCCAGTTCATCGACCGGGATCATATCTGGAGAGGGATCCTCACCCGGATTTTCTGGCACAAATCCAGTAGTGGGATCAGGATTGGGCTCTTCTTCTGCACTGGGGGTAGAACCTCCCCCGCCACTGCACCCACACAGCAACACCAACACAGAAGAGAGCATCAACATAAGCAGTATCCTGAGGCCGTTCATAATCGCCTTGGTTCTAGCAGTTCAAGTGGCACAAGTGACCCCCACAGGGATCCGGCAATCCTTCTATTGGAGCTACAAGCAACACAAAATTAGGGCAGGGATCCCTAGAAGGAACTCTCTCAGGAGGATCTACCGTTCATCACCCGACAAGAGCAAGACTGGATTTGCAGCCTGATGCTCAAGTAGAAACTAACATCTGCTTCAACAAAGTGCAAGTGCGCTGCAACACACAGGCCCAATCTTTAGATTGGTCAGCGTATGATACGGAGCCCTTTTTTGAAGGGGAGAACCTTTAATGGCTGAATCCATCAAGCCAGGTGGTGAGGTCAATCAACGACTGGAACTCCAGCAAGGCTAGACCCAGCTCTTCCAAGCGCTCCACCGATAAAGACCGAATCTGAGCCTCCACCTCCTCAGGCAGGGATCCCATTTTGCCAATCTTCTCAGTGGGAAAAGCAGCCAGAAAGGAGTGACCACCTCAGGGATCCCCGTGGATTGTAGTTGACTGAGCTTGATTAGGGCCTTAGAAACCCCAGCGCTAAACCCAAGATAATAAACAAGCCAAAGCCAATCCGATAAAAGATGAACAGCCAAGTGCTGCTGCGCTGCAAAAACTGAATCAGCCAATCGATAGAGAGATAGGAAAAGACAAAAGCAGAAAGAGTGCCCAACCCCTGCGGCAGCAGGGCCTCTGCCTCGAACTCGGAGATAAACTCCACAACCCCCGCCAAAAATAATGCCGGGATCCCCAGCAAGAAGGAGTAACGGGCGGCAGCCGAGCGCTGCAAATGGAGAAACAGCCCTGCCGTCAGCGTCGAGCCGGAGCGCGACACCCCAGGGATCAGGGACAAAGCTTGGGCCAGCCCTACCCAGATCCCATCCCAAATGCCTAAGCTGTGAAGGTCTCGCTGGCGTTTGCCCGTTTGCTCTGCCCAGCCCAACAACAAAGCCAAGCCAATGGCTGCAGTGGCGATCACCCACAACTGGCGGGGCGGGGATCCCCAAATGGCCTTGATGGCCCAGCCGGCAACCACAATTGGCACTGTTCCCACCAGGATCCCGACCGACAGCCGCCAAGGCTCCTGCTGAAAATCTCGTTCTCGCCAAGCCTTCCAAGAGCCGAGGATCAACTGGCGCAGGTCAGAGGCAAAGTAGATCAGCACCGCCCCCAAACTGCCCAACTGGATCACCGCCGTAAACGAAGCTCCCGCATCCGGCCACCCCACCAAAGCCGGAAACACCCGCAGATGGGCCGTGCTGCTAATGGGCAGAAATTCGGTGATCCCTTGCACCATGCCCAAAATTAGAGCCTGCCACCAATTGGGATACCAGGTGTCAGCAAGCAACAAGGTAAACACTCCCCCACCCAAACTTGCCGGATTTGCACAATCCCCATTCTTAGAAAAACTCAGAACTCCGGCTTTTTCCAGCAGCCCATACCACGGCGAACAAACACTTGGAGAGGGATCCCACCCCAACTGGCCGGGAACTTGGGTGTCGCTGTCCCAGACCCGCAAAAGGGCTGTGCCTATAGGATCGCCGCAAAGATCAACAGTAGGTCAGATCATCGGGTCAATAGATCAGAAGCCAATCCGCTCTGGGTCTTCAATGGTAATCAGCCAGTTGCCCACATTCCGGAAGAGGGGGTTGGGTTCCGTACCCCGTACCCGCGCCTCCACCCGATAGATGCCGGCAGACGAGGGGTTGCGCACGTTGGAGAGCACCAGACGGATCTCCTGACCGGCAGCAATGGGTTGACGGGCCACCACCTCTAGAGAGCGAAACTCCTCGTTCCAGTACACTTGATCCAGCTCTACAGGCCGGCCTTCTACCTCCAGGCGGACACTTTCCGGATCGATGCGGCCATCGAAATTCCTGTCCCCGTTGATCTGCACTTCTGCCACCGCCACATTCTGGGGGGGAATGGTCAGGCGATAGCGATCCAAACGACTGCGAACCCCGCCAAAATCGAGCCGATAGCTGAGGACAGGTACCCCTTCACTGCCGGTGATCACCAAACCCGACTGCGCCTCTGCAGAATGGGGCACCATCAGGGATCCCAGGCTCCCCATCAACAGGCCCGCCAAGGCCAGCCTCATTCCTCGCCGAGCAAGGCCAAGTTCCTGCGAACATTTCCCTGCTCTCATCACTGCTCTCAACACCCAAACCTCCGCTGGTTGAAACACCTCAGCACCTTCAAAGCTCACTAGCGCGGCCTGTAGACAGCCTGACCGATGGCAAGCAAGGCCGACGCCTCGCCGTCCATTGTAGAGGATGGGATCCTCTCTACCGAGAGAGCTTAAGGCTTATCGAGGTGCGGAAGTGCGTAGTTCGTCCAGGATCCCAGACAAAAACTTTGGGCCGCCACACCCACGGTGCAGCTCCCACGCAACGCTGATTGCGACCACAAGGTGACCTTCGGTGGATTGGCCCTCGCCCTTCTACGGCTTCACTTGAGGAAACTCAGCACCCCCACCCCGATCACCATCAGCACCCAGAGCAGGGATCCCACCAAAATCACATTCTTGGCCCGGCTCCAGTCGCTGGCTGAGCTGTAGAGCACTGGCACCGCCACCACCAAGAGCAAGCTGTAAAGCACCAACACCAACAAAGCAATTTGGAAAACGAGCATCATCTTGCGGATCCCTCACAAAAGTCTTGTCTTGGATAAAAGCTCCCGGTAACACCGGATGGCAGCAGGATAAATAGGATGACGCTCTGACTATACCAAAATAGGATCCCTCTCAAAGCCAAATCCGTTGGGGCAGTTGATGGACTCACCTGGATACAGGCTGGAGGCGGAAGGGGTTAAAGTCGGTTGCCACATCGAAGTAGTCTTCTTGTTCTTGCTGCTTTAGCCAGCCGGTAATGGCATAGGTCAGGGGCGTGAACGCCGCCTCAACGGCACACTTGAACACATAGTTGGAGAGTATTAAGCTGCCCAGGCCAGGGAACACCCCCCAGAAGGCCAAGGTGACAAACAGTCCAGTATCCACCGCTTGGCCCACCAGGGTAGAGCCGATGGTGCGTGTCCACAGCCACCGTCCCCGCGTCCACACCTTCATGCGGGCCAGTACATAGGCGTTGGCAAAGCTGCCTCCCCAATAGGCGATTAAGCTGGCCAGGACAATGCGGGGCGTCAGGCCCAGAATCTGGTCGTAGGCTTCTTGATAGGGCCAGTCGGGGGCCGCAGGCAGGGATCCCACGATCATGAACGTTACCGACATGAGGGCCGCCGAGAGAAATCCCAGCCAGATCACCCGTCGCGAGCGGGCATAGCCATAGACTTCGGTGAGGATGTCGCCAAAGATATAGCTGAGGGGGAAAAGAATGGTGCCCCCGTCAAAGGTAAACGGCCCCAGAAGCACGATCTTGCTGGAAGCAACGTTGGAGATCAGCAGCACGGCCACAAATAGAGCCGTCACCGCATCCAGGTGTCGGTAGGCGCGCTCAAAGCTTTGCTCAGCCATCAAGACCCCCCAATAGTTTACGGATATGCCGCAGCTCTTTGACGATTAGGGCTAAGCCCTGGCTGTGCCGTTCCACTTCGCTGGTGAGCTTACGGATTTGCTCTTCTAGGTTAGCGCTGTGAGACTCCTGACGATCTAGGCGCTGGTTGAGGTTGGCAAGCCGCGTCACTACTTCCCGCTGGATCAGGTTTTCCGTACCTTGAATCAGCAGCGTCTCGATGGCGGTGAGCCGGTTCAGAATCAGTTGGGTGTTGGTTTCGGATCCCGGCTCCGGTGCAGCGGCAGGGGCAACCTGGAGGACCTTTTGGATAAGAGCCAAAAGGGCATCTGCCTCAAACGGTTTCTCGATGAAATCAAAATCGGCAAAGGGCTCAGGAATGCGGGCAGTCACCTGTTCCTTCAGCCCCGACATCATGATAACGGGGGTATTTTTCAGACTGTCTTCGCGGCGGATGGCCTGCAAGGTGTCGTAGCCATCCATCTTGGGCATGACAAAATCCAGCAGGATCAGGTCGGGGTGATGTTTTTTGGCCGCTTCCAGCCCTGTCAACCCGTCTTTGGCCTCCACCACTTGGAACTGATCGGCCAAGATGCTGGCCACCATCTTGCGAATCATGATGCTATCGTCAATGACCAACACCGTCTTGGTTGTCATGCTGAGGCGCTCCCTCTTCCCATTATCAAATCGACCTGATCAGCCCCTTCCTCCAGCTCATAGGGCAATCGGGGACATCCTTTTGAGGACACCACTAGAGTACTCCCCTGCTTGGCCAGATGGGGTGTGCTCAGGGATCCAATTCCGCCAGGTTTTCCCCGCGCCCAGCGGCTGCCGGCCCGGCGTGGCCGCCTTGCTATAATTAAGTGTAAACAAACGTTAAGCCTTCATTCTTCATTCGCACCTTGCAGGGTTATGAGCCTACAACTAAGTCCTGAGCTGTCGCTGCCGATCCCATCTCCAGTCGGAGAAGCTGCCTACCGCGCTTTTCAGTGGGGCAAAAACATCTTCGGCTTTGCCCACAAAGCGCTCTCCACCCAAGCTTCAGATCTGATGCTCTCCGTGCTCAGGGATCTGCAAAGCTTCTCCTCCGGGAGGACCCCGCCGCCGCGGGCCAAGGTGCGGGTGAGCGCTGACACGCTACAGGTGTTGCGGGCCCGTTACGAACAACTCCTGCAAGCGGACTGGCAAGATGCTGAGGCAGGGTACTACCCTCACGCGCTCCTGTTCGACAACCCCTGGCTGGACTTTGCCCGCTATTACCCACAGGTGTGGTTGGATTTGCCGCAAATTACTCGGCGGGTTCACAGCAAGCGTTACCAAGAGTTTTCTCAAGACATCTCCACCGAGGGCTATCCGAAATACTACCTGCAAAATTTTCATTACCAAACCAACGGCTATCTGAGCGACAGCTCGGCTGAGCTTTATGACCTGCAGGTGGAGCTGCTGTTTGGGGGCACAGCGGATGCAATGCGCCGTCGGGTGATTCGCCTGCTCAAAGATGCGTTGGATCCCACCTTGGTCAGCCCCCACATCCTCGATGTAGCCTGTGGCACGGGGCGGATGCTGCGCTTGCTGCGGGGATCCCTGCCCAAAGCGGCTTTGTACGGTCTGGATCTTTCCCCCGCCTATCTGCGCAAGGCCAACCGACTGTTGCAGGAGCTGCCGGGGGAGCTGCCCCAGCTTATCCGCGCCAACGCCGAGGCCATGCCCTATGCCGACGCCACCTTTGACGCCGTCATCAGCGTTTTTCTCTTTCATGAGCTGCCTGGCCCGGCCAGACAAAATGTCATCAACGAGATGAGTCGGGTGGTGAAGCCAGGGGGCGTGGTGGTCATCTGCGACTCGGTGCAACTGCTGGATTCGCCAGAGCTGAAGGAGACGATGGAAGCCTTTATGCAAACCTTCCACGAACCCTACTACCGCGACTACATCCACGACGATCTGGGGGTGCGCCTGCAACAGGCAGGCTGTGCGGTGCTGCGCCGAGAAACTCACTATGTCAGCGCCTACACCCTAGCCCGTAAAGGTTGAGCGCCCTTTCCACAAGCTTAAGAGGAAGAGTAAATCGGCGGTCACTTGTCCAGAGGGTGTATAGTAGTTTTAGACACGAAACCTTGGATGAGAAGACGGGCCACTAACTGGATAACCCTTGGGTGCAAGTCCGTCTAAGATCTTTTTCTTGTACTTAGGCTCATGTCCCACCCCCATGGATCCCTCCGCGCCGGTATCACTGCTCTCAAGCAGGAGCGCTACCTGGAGGCGATCAACCTTCTCGAGTCGTTCTGCTACTGCTGTTCCATCCAAGAAAGACAAGAGAGTTTGTCCCGCCGCCTGAGCGAGCGCAATGGCTCGAGGGCAGATCCGGAAGAATGCGTTTTGGCTCGTGTAGCTCTGATCATGGCATATCAGGGCAGTGGTGACTTGGAGCGCTCAACTGCCCTTTGCCAAGAGCTGTTGGAGGAGAAGGAAACTCCTGAGTCCGCTCCCTGGGCTCGGGAATGGGCAGCTCAGGCTCTACCTACCCTCAAGCAGGCTTCAGAACACTCCATGCCCCCTGAGGAAGTCATGGCGCGGCTACCCGTTCTCCGGCAGTTGGAAGACTGTCAGCCGCTGTGTAGCTCCCGCGATCCGGCTCCGCATCTGCTCAAATCTGCCTCTCTCTGAGGGAGAGGATCTGCAAGGAGCGGTGGACGCCCGGCTCTAGCCTTTATTCTCAACACAGTTCCACAGCAATCTTATGTCTGCTGCCGAACCGACTACCTATCATTTTGTCGTTGCCAGCCTGTCTTTCTTACGTTCTGAGCCCCTGGAAGAGGTGCTGGAGGAGCGTCGTCGATACTGCGAGGAGCGCCATTGCCCTGTCGATTTCTTCTGGGTGCCCCAGCCGGCCTTCATGGAAGCTCCAGAGTTAAAGCCCCTGCGGGACAAGTTGAAGGAGCCCCTGGGGGCAGTGGTATCCACCAACGCGGATTTTATTCGTTGGCTGAGCCTGCGCTTAACCTTTGTAGAGAAGGGCAGCTTTGTGGCTCCAAGCGAGTCGATCCCGGATCCCTTGCGCTCCTTGTCTGCGGCACAACGATAAGCCCGCCGATTTCCCAAATTTGAACGGGTAGATTGGCGGACAGGCCAAGATAAGATTGGGGCACCTTATTTCCACTTTTGTTGGCTGACGGGATCCCGCTCTACTGCGGGGCCGACGTCGGGGAAGTGGGCAGGTCACCTGGGGAGCACTATGACTTTGGAGCAACGATGGGATTGGCCGGAAGGAGAGGCGGGGGTCTGCCACCCAACTTCCCCTCTCCGGGATCCCCCACCTGTATCAGCGCCAACTTGGGTACTGAAGTCAGAAGCTCTCTGGCCTGAGCCGACAGCAAGCCCCGCCCTCAGCTCGCCGGAGCCTTCTTCTAGGGATCCCTTGCCAGAGCCATCTCCTGAGGATCCGCCAAAAAAAGAAGAAGATCAAGGTCTATCTGAGCCGGGCCTGAGAAACTTTCTTGCCGTGCTGCGCCGGCGCAATTTCCTGCTGCTGTGGATGGGGCAGGTGTGGTCCCAGTTGGCGGACAAAGTGCTGTTGGTGCTGCTGATCGGCTTGGTTGCCCGCGAATTTCAGCCGGAAGGGGCTTCCATCAGCGGTTGGGTCTCGGCCATCATGCTGGCTTTTACGCTGCCGGCGATGCTATTGGGCAGCCTGGCAGGGGTATTTGTGGATCGCTGGCTGAAAAAAGGGGTGTTGGTGCTCTCCAACCTGGGGCGTGGGATCCTAGTGCTGCTGTTGCCGCCGCTGCTCTGGCTCACTGCCGGGCGCGACCTTTGGCCGGGGATCCCCTTGGGGTTTGCGGGGCTGTTGCTGGTGAGCTTTGCCGTCTCGGTTCTAACCCAGTTTTTTGCTCCTGCCGAGCAGGCGACTTTGCCCCTGATCCTGCCGAAGCGAGAGCTGCTGGCGGCCAACTCCCTGTACACCACCACGATGATGGCTTCGCTGATCGTCGGGTTTGCCGTGGGGGAGCCGCTGTTAACCCTGGCAGATCGTTGGGTACGCCATTGGTTGCCGGGCTGGGAAGTGGGGCCGGAGCTGTTGGTGGGGGGAGCCTACCTCTTGGCGGGATCCCTGCTATTGCTGCTGCAACCCCACGAGAAGCTAGAGCCCCGGCGTTGGGAAGTCCCCCACCTCTGGGAAGATCTCCGCTTGGGCCTGCACTATGTCGGCCAGGTGCCCCTGATCCGAGCTGCTTTGGTGCAGGTGGTGGTGCTCTACTCGCTGTTTGCGGCGCTGGCAGTGTTGGCGGTGCGCATGGCCGAAGTGATGGCAGAGCTGAAGCCGGATCAGTTCGGGGTGTTGTTGGCCGCTGCTGGCCTAGGCATGGGGATCGGCGCCTTTTGGGTGGGCCATACGGGCCGACGGGTGAGCCGCCGCGCCTGGGTTGGCCTGGGATCCCTGCTGCTCTGTGGGGCTCTGGCAGCCCTCTCCTGGACGACCCACTGGCTGCTGCCCAGCTTGGGCTGGATTGCCCTGTTGGGCTGTGGCGGGGCTCTGGTGGCGGTGCCGATGCAAACCTTGATCCAAGAGGAAACGCCCGACCATCTGCGGGGCAAGATTTTTGGGCTCCAGAACAACGCCGCCAACATTGCCCTCAGTTTGCCGCTGGTGTTTACGGGATTGGCGGAAGCTTGCTTTGGCCTTCCCTGGATGTTTGTGGCCCTGGCTGTTCTGACGGGGCTGGCGGGGCTGTACACCTGGAGCCTATTGGGCAGAGAGGTCTCGTAAATCCTGCCGCAGCGCGAGGTTGGATATCCTCTTCCGAGGGGACGGGCCAAGGCAGGAGCTAACTCTGCTACTCTTGTAGAGGCTTGAGCATCGAGACTCCCTTTGCAGCTCAGTGTTTCAGCTCCGCGGGGATCCGCCCATGCACATCGCCTGGATAGGCAAAAAAACACCTTTCTGTGGCAACGTCACCTATAGCCGCGAGGTGACCAACGGCCTTTTGGATCGGGGACATCAGGTTAGCTTTTTTCACTTCACCAACGACGGCCAACCGCCCGCCCTGGATCCTGGAGGTGAAGGCTGGAGGGCGGAGCTGGATCGTCGAGACGTTTCCCTCCCCTGTCTGTACAAGTCGCAGATTTACACGATCCCGGCCCCCAACGCCAAGCGGTTGCTCACCCAGGCCCTCAAGGAATTGCAGCCGGATCTGGTACATGCCTCCTTGACCATTTCTCCCATCGACTTTGTGCTGCCGGAGATCTGTGCTGAGCTCAACCAGCCGCTGGTGGCCACCTTCCACCCGGCCTTCGACCGGCGGCGGCGCAACATCGCCTCTCGCACCCAATACTTGGCCTACCAGCTCTACGCCCCGTGTTTGGCCAACTATCACCGCACCATTGTCTTCTCGGAAACGCAACGGGAGATCTTGGTCAAACTGGGGGTGAGCCCCCAGCAGGTGGTGGTCATTCCCAATGGTGTGGATGTGGACAAGTACGCGCCTGGGCCCTCCACCCTCAAACAGCGGTTGGGACTGGAGCGGATCTTCGTCTATCAAGGGCGGGTTTCGCCGGAGAAAAACCTGGAGGCCCTGCTCAAGGCTTGGAAACACTCCCAAATGGGGGAGAAGTGTGGTCTGCTGATCGTGGGGGATGGGCCGCTGCTCAACACCCTCAAGCCCTTCTACACCCTTCAACATGGGATCCACTGGCTGGGCTATATTGCCGACGAGCAGCAACGCATCGAGATCTTGCGAGGAGCCGATGTGTTTATTTTGCCCTCTTTAATCGAGGGGCTCTCTTTGTCCCTGTTGGAGGCGATGGCCTGTGGGGTGGCAGCGGTAGCCACCGATGTGGGTGCCGATGGCGAGGTTTTGGCCGATGGAGCTGGGATCCCGCTGGATCCGACACGGGTGACAGCAGAGCTGCAAACGCTGCTGCCTTTGCTGCGGGATCAACGGGAGTTTACCCAACTGCTGGGGATGAAGGCCCGCCAGCGGGTGCTGGAGCGCTATACCCTCAGCCACAACCTCAGCCAGGTGGAACAGCTCTACCGAGAGCTGTGCCAGGGATCCCGTCAGCATCGCTGGGTGTGAGGGATGAGTGTGATGAAGCTTGTGATATTTTTGCTAAGCTGTTTCGTTACGTTTCCAAGGGATTAACGCCAGTCTTCCCGATGGATGATCACAGCCCCCAAAAGGCCGTTTTAGGGCAGCCCCCTGCCGGGCTGTCAGATTCTTTGTGGTCAGAGTCCTTGCTGGCCCAGGATTCGGGCAAAAATCCCCTCCCCCCCAATGCTCCGTCGCTGTCGCCCACGGACAATTCGGGGGACTTGCGCTCAGCTCAGACCGGCCAGGATGAGGATCCCACCTCTTCAGGTGCCGTTGCGTCCGATGATAGAGAGCTGCCGGAGGTCAAGCCGGCCATTGTGCCTGCCCCTGCAATGCCGGATCGGGTGGCAGAACTGGAGAGAGAACACCATCGGATGCAGTATCTGCTGGCGTGGCTGGCTTTTGCTCTACGCTCTTTTAACAACTTGAACCAGATCCTGGAGCTGACGGCTTTTGTGGCCAGCCAACTGACCGATGCCGAAGGCGGAGCCCTGGTTTTGTTCAATCCCAACGGCACCATCCAGTTGGATCAACTGCATTGCTCTGATCTCAATCACCGCGAGCAGATTCGGGCTGAGATGGAGCAAATTACCCAGACCCTCTCGGCTCAAGAGCCCATTCTCAAAACGGAGGGATCCCTGTCTGTTAAGATCCCTGCCCTTGAACACCTCTTGGACGAACGGTTCCGCCAGAGCTTGGGGCCGGATGTACGCCTTTTCGGCACGCCGCTGCTGATTCGCAACTCTGTCCAGGGTCGCTTGTACGTCTTCAGCCGTCAGCCTGGCTACCACTGGGATGAACGTCGCCAACAACTGTTGCGCTTGGTCGCCGATCAGGCAGGGGTGGCCATCGAAAATGACCGCTTGACGGCAGCCTTGCGCCGCAAGATGGCCCTGGAAAAAGAAATGGAGATTGGCTCTTACATCCAGACCCAACTGCTACCTCGGGAGTGCCCTCAAGTCAAGGGGATTCGCTTGGCAGCCCGTTGCCGGGTGGCCAGCAAAGTGGGGGGCGACTACTATGACTTCATCAAGATTCCCGGCGAACGCCTGGAAACATCCGACTCATCTGAAGAAACGGCAGGCTTTCGCTTGGCCATCGTCATTGGGGATGTGATGGGCAAAGGGGTGCCCGCCGGCCTGTTGATGACCATGACCCGCGCCATGGTGCGGGCGGAGGCCCTCAACCGCCATTCGCCGGCCCGTGTTCTGCAACATCTGAACCGGGCCATGTACAGTGACCTGGAAAACTCCAATCGCTTCATCAGCCTGTTTTATTCGGAGTACGATCCCCGCTCCCATCGCCTCTGCTTCAGCAACGCGGCCCACAACCCCACCCTGTGGTGGCAGGCCCGCACCCGAGAAATTCAACCCCTGGACACAGAGGGGGCGCTGATCGGCTTGGAAGAAAACAGCCACTACTCGGAAAGCTGCGTGCAACTGCAACCCGGGGATGTGGTGGTGTACTACACCGATGGCTACACGGAGACAGCCAACACCCGCGGCGAGCGCTTGGAAACCTCTGGGCTGATGGACGCCATCCAGTACGCTGCCCGTCGCTACGACTCCCCCGAAGACATTTTGGAGAGCTTGTTTGAGCAGATGGATGCCTTCCGAGGCCGTCGGGGATCCCACCCTCTTCCCCTATGGCTGCCTGCGGATCCAGAGCTCCTGTTGCAGGATGAAATTTCCCTGCGGCCTGAGCCCGTGGACGATACAACGCTGGTGGTGTTGAAGGTGTTGCCGGACTCTGAGCCAGCCTAGCCACAGAAGGCTTAAACTCAGGGTAAGCTCTAGCTAGTGGAGCTACAGGGTTGGCTGCACTCTTTCCCGATTATCTGCACTTGAGGCGTAACCATGAACTTCTCTTCTTCCGGGTCTGAGACCGCTTCGGTTTACTTGCCGGCCCCCACGGCTTTCCAGACGGAAATGATTGTCGGGCAGGTGTTCCGACAGGATGTGCTGGGCGATATCCGCAAGGGTTGGAATGGCTTTGTGGAATCGGGCCAAATTTGGGCGCTTTTGATAGGGATCGTGGCGGGCTACATGCTCAAGAGCATCACCAGCTCCCACTAGAGCCTTGTCGCCGTTGCTCTAGCTGGATCCAGTTGGCCTGAGCCGGCGGGGTTTTGGCCGTCGGTATTTGGTTTTTGTGCTTTTTCTTCTGCAGCGGGGTCTTTCTTCCCATTCTCCCAGTTCCCAGCCGATGTCTGAGCTGACGGTAACTTCCACCCCTCGCCCCTGGAGCCAACGCTTCGAGGGATCCCTGCACCCTGCCATTGCCCGCTTCAACGCCAGTATCGGCTTCGACATCCGCCTGCTGCCCTACGATGTGGCCGGATCCCTGGCTCATGTGCAGATGTTGGCCGCTTGTGGCATCCTGACCCAGCAAGAGGCCGACCAGATCCGGTGGGGATTGGAGCAGATCCAACAGGAAGCGGCTGCCGGCACCTTCCGGCCCGATCCAGAGGCAGAGGATGTCCACTATGCCGTCGAGCGTCGTTTGGTGGCTTTGGTGGGGGAAGTGGGAAAAAAACTGCATACCGGGCGCTCCCGCAACGACCAAGTGGCCACCGATCTGCGCCTCTATCTGCGAGATCAGATCGATCACCTTCGTCAAGCCCTCTGGGAGCTGCGCGGAGTTTTGTTGGACTTGGCTGAGCGGCATCTGGAGACAATCCTGCCCGGCTACACCCATCTGCAACGGGCTCAGCCGATTAGCTTAGCCCACCACCTCTTGGCCTATGAAGAAATGTTCTGGCGAGACTGGCAACGGCTGGGGCGGGTGCGGGAAGAGGTGAATGTCTGCCCCCTCGGATCCGGAGCTTTGGCCGGCACTTCCCTGCCCATTGATCGGCAGCTCACCGCCCATCTGCTGGGATTTGAGCGGATCAGCGCCAACAGCTTGGATGCCGTCAGCGACCGGGACTACCTGGTGGAGTTCCACGCTGCCGCCAGCTTGATTTTGGTGCATCTCAGCCGCCTCTCGGAAGAGATGATCCTCTGGGCTTCCCAGGAGTTCGGCTTTGTCACCCTCACCGATGCCTGTGCCACCGGCTCCAGCCTCATGCCCCAGAAGAAAAATCCCGATGTGCCGGAGTTGGTGCGCGGCAAGGCGGGGCGGGTGTTTGGCCATCTCCAGGCTTTGTTGGTCACCTTGAAGGGGCTGCCGCTGGCCTACAACAAAGATCTCCAAGAAGACAAAGAGGGACTATTCGACACGGTCGATACCCTGAAAGCCTGCCTAGAGGCGATGACCCTTCTGCTGCGGGAAGGGATCCAATTTCAACCTGAGCGCATGGCCGCTGCTGTGCAGGAAGATTTCTCCAACGCCACCGATGTGGCCGACTACCTGGTGCGCAAAGGGATCCCCTTTCGCATGGCCCATGATTTGGTGGGGCAGATTGTGCGCATTTGTTTGGCAGAAGGGATCCTGCTGCGGGATCTGCCCTTGGAGCGCTGGAAAACTTTCCACCCGGCTTTTGAGGCGGACATTTTGACAGCCATCGATCCCCGCCAGGTGGTGGCCGCGCGGCTCAGCGCCGGGGGAACGGGCTTTGCTGTGGTGCGAGAAGCCCTGCAACGGTCCCAGGCCCGCCACCAGCAGCCAGAGCCATCGGAAGAAACTCCACAAACTTAACAAACTTAAACTGAACTCAAGGAGAGTTTGCAATTCTTGGGTTCTTCTCGCCAGTCTGTGCCATCCTGAGGTTCTCAGCCATCCAACGCAACTCCCAGCCTGTTGGCCTCTTCCCTGGGTATCGTTCCATGTTGGATAACCTCACCGCCCACGTCCTCGAAAATGCGGCCAAGCGTCGCTGGCGGGAACGCGCCTACAGCCGATTTTTGCAAGATTGGCGACGGCAAGTGGTGCTGCTGCGCCGTCAACGGGCCGGCGAATTTGGCCCACCCCTGGGGGATCCCTCTTGTGTTTTCAGTGCCCACTCGGCTTGGTTGCGCTGTGCCGTCCATCCCCAAGGGCCGTGCCAGGGTTGCCCCCACTATGCCCCCGTCGCCCCTCCAAAGCCAGAGCCACCTCTGGGTTCACTCGATGGACGGGTGTAAACCACCCGACTCCGACCGCTAAGCAGTACGGAGCGGGCTTTCGGTAGCCCTGAGCCTGTTGTGCTCTACCAGAGAACAAAACAAGCCCGAACCTCTAGGCTGGTTTACGACAGCCCCAAGCTTGGCAATCATGTTGGCCCCATTCCAGTCCGCATCTCCTTCCCATCCACAGTGCCCACACTTGAACGACTTACCACTGCGGTAGGATTGCGCAGGATCGGGATGGATGTGCAGACACTTGTGGCAAGTCTGCGACGTGTAGGCGGGCGACACCAGCACCACAGGTACTCCAGCAATGGCAGCTTTGTAGGCCACAAACATCCTGAGCTGGTAGAACGACCAACTATTGGCCCGCCTACGTTCTGCCTTACTCCGCGGCTGTTGATTGACCCTTTCCCGAATCCCTGTCAAGTCTTCCAGAGCAATAGCGCTGTTGGTAGCTTTTGCCCTAGAGACAATAGCTTTGGAGATGCGATGATTGACCCACGTTTGAAAGCGTCTCTCCTTGCCAGACAGCCGTTGCAGCAGTTGACGGCATCTGCGCCGCGAACTGCGTGTGCCCTTACTGGCTTTGCGCTGGAGTACCGCCCTCAACCGGGAGTAGTGGTCGCGGACTCTGTTCAACTGCTGTCCATTCCAATTGTCCCCGTCTGACGTATGGGCAATATCCGTCCTGCCCAAATCCACCCCGATCACCTTGTCGGTATCTTGTTGCTTGGGTGGTTTTTTCTCTACGCAAATCTGGATGTAGTAGGCGCCGTCCTTCCGCTGGACTAGGGTGGCCGATTTGGGGCTAGACCCAGCCAGCATCCCACGCTGGTAGTTGCCGATGGCCAGCTCAAAGCGCTCCCGACCCTCCACCGTGGTCAGCGACACCGTCCAGTCTTTCTCGCGGAACGAAAAGATACGAGCGTCGTAGGTAGCGAAGCCCCCTTTGAACGCTTTGACGGGGCGGTTTTTCTGTTGGGCAACTTTACGGGCGCCGGCCAGCCGTCTGCAGACCTGCTGGTCGCGTAAGCGGGACGTAGTCCTTGCCAAGTTACTGGACAAGCCGAACCGGGCGCGGATTTCGCGGTAGCACAGAGACTGGAGCTTAACGGCGTTGGCGACTTTCTCCGGCGTGTTCTGGTTGACCCAATTCAAGGCTTGGCCAAAAGCCTCCAAAGTCGCGTCCAATTTGGCGGCTTGCGACGGGGACACCTTGAGCTTGCAGGAGACGGTCAGGACTTGGGTCATGGTTCTAGTGTAACCTCGCATTCCTCCCGACACTGACCCTACGGGTACAGTGCGGGGCTCCTGCGATTTCTAGCTGACCGCGCCACACTGGTGGCCGAACATTTTCAGCAGCGGCGGCCTCTGCGGAACGGCCTGCCCGTTGCGCCCCAATGGCATCCGCTGTAGCTAAGTTGAGGGATCCCCGGCCAACTTGTGCCAAAATAAAAGAACGGTAACTCCATCGGCAAAGGCGAGATTCATGGCCCTCTACCTCTCGGCAGACCACCTTCACAGCATCCGCCAGCACGGCGAACAAGCCTTTCCCCACGAGAGCTGCGGCATTTTAATTGGGGAAATCCGGGGATCCGACAAGATCATCCACGAGCTTTGGTCGGTGACCAACACCTGGGATCAAGCGGAAAACCCTCTGGCAGACGGAGAATCCAGCCGCCGCCGCTTTTTGATCGATCCGGCGGATTTCAAGCGGGCCAACGACCATGCGGTGCGCAAAGGGCTGGGGATCCTCGGCACCTATCACTCCCATCCCAACCATGCGGCCATTCCCTCCGAGTTTGATCGGCAGCATGCTTTTCCTTGGGGCTTTTCCTGTGTGATCGTCAGTGTGCGCGAGGGCAAGGCAGAAGAGGTGGTGAGCTGGGTTTTGGATGAGCAGGAGCAGCCCCAACGGGAGCCGATGCAGATGCTGGAAGACATTCGCATCCCCCCGCTCCCGGCTTTGGCAAGCTAGAGTCGTTTGGGCTTTGCCGCTGTTTCAGGCTGAAATTCACGGCTAAGTTCAGTTGGGATCCTTGAAAGCTGGGATGGGCGCCACCGGAAAAAGCGGTAGTCTAGTGCTGAACCTTGTCTGTAACATAGCTGAATCCTCAAAGTCAGTAGACAGCCCCAACAAGATCGACAAACGGATAGGTCAGCCCAGATCCTCTGGATCCTCAAAAGTCTCCAGTAGATACCCAAGATCTCTCCCCGAACTCCCATGGCAACCAAAGTTCTGATCCCCTCTCCCCTGCGCCCCTACACCGACAACCTGGAAGCTGTCGAGATCGAGGGCAGCAATGTTGGCGAAGTGATGGGCAACCTCATCGCCCGCTATGGCGAGCTGAAGCGCCACCTCTACACCGAGGATGGGAAGCTGCGCAATTTTGTCAATGTCTACCTCAACGACGAGGATGTGCGCACGTTGCCCCAAGGCAACAACACCCCCGTGGGAGAACAAGCCGTCATCAGCATCGTTCCCGCTATTGCCGGAGGGTTGTGAGCATGTTGAACCTGGATACCAGCCAAGTTAGCCTCTCCCGCGAAGAGATGGAGCGGTTTTCTCGGCATTTGATCCTGCCCGAGGTGGGCCTAGAAGGACAGAAGCGGCTGAAAGCGGGCAAAGTGCTGTGCATCGGCACAGGCGGCCTTGGCTCGCCCCTGTTGCTGTACTTGGCGGCAGCCGGCGTGGGGCGGATCGGCATCGTCGATTTTGATGTGGTGGATGTGTCCAACCTGCAGCGGCAGGTGATCCACGGCACCTCCTGGGTGGGCAAGCCGAAGGTGGAATCGGCCAAGAACCGCATCCTGGAGATCAACCCCCACTGTCAAGTGGATGTTTACAACACCGCCCTGAAGGCCCACAACGCACTGGAGCTGTTTGCCAACTATGACGTGATTGTGGATGGCACCGATAACTTCCCCACCCGTTACCTGGTGAACGATGCCTGTGTGTTGACGGGCAAGCCCAATGTCTACGGCTCGATCTTCCGCTTCGAGGGACAAGCGACGGTCTTCAACTACGAAGATGGGCCCAACTACCGGGATCTCTACCCCGAGCCGCCCCCACCAGGACTGGTGCCCTCCTGCGCCGAAGGGGGAGTGTTGGGGATCCTCCCTGGCATCATCGGTGTTATTCAAGCTACCGAAACCGTGAAGATCCTGCTGGGCGTGGGCACAACCCTGAGCGGGCGGCTGCTGCTTTACGATGCCCTGAACATGAGCTTCCGGGAGCTGAAGCTGCGCAAAAACCCGGCTACTCCGCCCATCACTGAGCTGATCGACTACGAACAGTTCTGCGGGATCCCACAAGCCCAAGCTGCCGAACAGGCTGGCCAAGCGGAGATCCCGGAGATCACTGTGGCCGAGCTGAAAGCGCGGATGGATGCTCACCAAGACTTTGTGTTGGTCGATGTGCGCAACCCAAATGAGTGGGAGATAGGCCGGATCCCTGGTGCTCACCTGATCCCCCTGCCCCAAATTGAAAACGGCGACGGGGTGGAGCAGGTGCGTCGCCTCCTTAACGGCTCAGAGCTGATCGTCCACTGCAAGAGTGGGGCACGCTCGGCCAAAGCCCTGAAGATCCTACAAGCTGCTGGGATCCAAGGAAAAAACCTGCGCGGGGGGATCCTCGCCTGGGCAGAGGCTTACGATCCCTCGATTCCCAAGTACTGACTCTGCCTTGGGATCCCTAGCTGTTGCCCGGTTTGCTCTAGCATAGATCCGGCAGATCCGGTGCCCAGAGCCGGCTGTGCCAGGTTTTCCCTTTTTGCGTCCCCTTTTCCATGAGTGCCATCCCGCAGGCCGAGACAGAAACGATCTTCCACTCCATCCCCGAAGCCCTCGAAGACCTCAAGTGTGGTCGCATGGTCATCGTGGTCGATGACGAAAACCGAGAAAACGAAGGGGATCTGGTCTGTGCTGCCCAGTTTGCCACGCCCCAAGCTATCAACTTCATGGCCACCTACGGGCGGGGCCTTATCTGCCTGGCCATGCAGGGATCCCGCCTCGATGAGCTGAAGATCCCGCTGATGGTGGGGCAGAACACCGACAGCAACCAAACTGCCTTCACCGTCAGCATTGATGCTGGGCCAGAGGCTGGAGTTTCCACCGGCATTTCCGCTGCCGATCGCTCCCGCACCATTCAGGCGGCCATTCACCCGCACACGCGACCGGAAGATCTGCGCCGGCCTGGGCATGTCTTTCCGCTGCGGGCACGGGAGGGCGGGGTGCTCAAACGGGCTGGCCATACGGAAGCGGCGGTGGATCTGGCGATGTTGGCCGGGCTGTATCCGGCAGGGGTGATTTGCGAGATCCAAAACCCGGATGGCTCCATGGCCCGCCTGCCCCAGTTGATCGAATATGCCCGTCAGCACGATTTGAAGATCATCACCATCGCCCACCTCATCGAGTACCGCTTGCGCACCGAACAACTGGTTCACCGAGAGGCTGCCGCCACCCTGCCAACGGAGTTTGGCCAGTTTCGGGTTTACGGCTACCGCGATAGCCTCAACCAAGTCGAGCACCTGGCCCTGGTGAAAGGGGATCCGACCCAATTTGCCGCTGAGCCCGTCCTGGTGCGCGTCCATGTGGAGTGTCCCCTAGGGGATGCGCTGGGATCCCTGCGCTGCGATTGTCGCCGCCAATTGACCGCCGCCCTGAAAATGATCGACCACCAAGGCAAGGGGGTACTGGTGTACCTGCGCCGGCAAGAGCAGGAGCTCAGCCTTATCCAGCAAATTAAGTCCTACGCCCTGCAAGATCTGGGCCTTTCTGAAACCGCGCCGCCGGTGGCGATGGACTTGCGCGATTACGGCATCGGAGCCCAGATCCTACGGGATGTGGGGGTGCGCAAAATGCGCCTGATCAGCAATACCTCTCGCCACATCAGCGGCTTGAAAGGATTTGGCCTGGAAGTGGCCGAGCGCGTGCCCCTGCTGGTGGAAGAGCCGGATCTCAATTTGCATGTGGAGCCGTCCTGTTCCCTGAAACCGATTCCGGCCTAGGCCTGTAGAGCGTTGTAGGGCCGAGGGCTGCGGTAAAACAAAGGCTGGGGTGCAGCCGGCTCGCCGTCCACTACATAAGCCTTGGATCCCCAACCCCAAAAAGACCAGAAAGGACGTTTGGGCCCCGATGGAGCCGTCATTGCTATGCAACGCTTCCGCGCTGGTGACAGGGGTGCGGAGCACTGGCGCGCCGGCGAGACGGAGTCCCTGGCTGTGGGGCTCAAGAGTTGCTTCGGCAAGACGGGAATGTCGGATCCCACCTGCGACCACACTTCATAGCTCCGAGGGCGCACCACCACCAGGCTGATCAGGGATCCGTGATCCATGTCGTAGCGGCAACTGGCGATGGCCTCTTGCAGCTGAGAAAAGCCCCGGTTGAAGACGTAAAAATGGTCTTGGAAGCGGATGGCCTCCCAGAAACCTTCCCGTGTAACCGCCACATGGTCATGATCGGCGGAGGCGTAGTCGAGGATCACCATGCGTGTAAAGACTGATCAGCGATGAATCAAAGTGAGTAAGCTTTTACCGTATTTCCACTTAAACGCGATATCGGGCAGCCTGTCATCCGCAAAATGGCTCACCTGCAACAAGGCTTAATGGGTTTCTTTGCCTTGCAAACTGCTACTGCTTGCGTCCCCATCTCCTCCGGCTCCAGGGATCCCACCCAGTTCCCGTCGCAGCTCGGCCATGGCTGCTTCTCCGATGTGGGGGGTGGCGCAGACTAGGTTGGGTGTGCGGATTAGATCGGCTCGGGCTTGGCGCACCAAGACCCGCAGGGTGGGGTAGCTGGCCTCATCGCAAATCAGCGTATGGGCGCGGCGGATTAGGGATCCCACCCGTTCCGTATCCGAGATCACTGCCGTCAGCACCAGCAGGTCTCCCCGCAGACTGTAGACAATCACCTCGGCAACCTCCAGCAGGGCAGTGCTGATGCTCACCAGCCCCAGACAGGCGTAGGAAGGCAATTGGCGGATCAGGGCAATTTCGCGGGCGTAGTCGGACACCTCCACCGTCAGAACACGGGCCCCTCGGGGTTGGGCAATGGCCTCGACGGCGCTGAGAAAATAGTGCAGCGTCACCACAGTGCCGGAATGGATTTGATCCAGAACGGTGGCCAGCTCCTCCAGGGGCACCAACTGGACCCGGATGCCCAAAGTCTGCTGGATTTGCTGGGCCATCAGTTGTCCTGTACCCAAATCCCGGTTGGGCACACACACCAGCACTTGGGCACTGCAGCGCAATCGCCAATCGATCTCCGCTAGCAGCAGATCCCGCACCTGCTCCAAAGAAAACCCCTGCTGCAGCAGCTGGTCGATGCCCTGGCGCACCTGTTGCAGGGCCTGTTTGGATCGATCCAGGTTTTCCCCCAGGCCGCGAGAGTAGTTAACCACCTGGCGGGCGGAGCGGCTCACGTAAATGCCAGATCCAGCGCGGGTTTCCACCAGGCCCATGGCCTCCAATTGGCGGTAAACCTTGTGGATGGTGTTGCGATGCAGGCCCGTTTGCATGGCCAATTGACGGGTGCTGGGCAGGCGGTAGCCGGGAGGAAATTGCCCGCAGGCGATGGCAAAGCAGAGCAAATTAAAAAGCTGTACGGAGCCAGGGATCCCGCTCCCCGGCTGGATGGAAATGCGCATCATGGCCCGTTTTTCTCCCTTTGACAACGCCGTTGCGAGCCCGTTTCTGGGCTACGTAAGAATCCCTCGACTTCAGTCGGCGGGAGTGTCAACTGCCTGCAAGATAGCGCCGACGCCGGATAGACAAGCTCCAGAGGAGATCGGGATTGAGAGCCCTATTCGGGGATGCGGTGCATCCGGCTGGGATCCCAACTTAAAGTCACCTCCGTCCCTTCCGGCAACTGCTGCAAATTCAGGCCGGGGTTGGGTTGCACAGCCAAAAGTTTCACCTCACAGCCTGACACCCATACCTGATAGCGAATGAAAGCCCCTAGATAAGCAGTGTCGCAAATCCGTCCCCGCAAGCGGCAGTGGCCATCGGGGATCCCTTCTTCTAAGTCAATCCGAATGTGCTCCGGGCGCAAAGCAAACAGGGCCGCTTCTCCCACGCATCGTTCCGCCAGGGATCCCTCGATCAAGTTGGTTTGGCCGATAAAACCGGCTACAAACCGGGTGGCAGGTCGCTCGTAGAGCTCTGCCGGGGATCCCACCTGTTCGATGCGCCCGCGATTGAACACGGCAATACGATCGCTCATGGTCAGGGCCTCTTCTTGGTCGTGGGTGACGTACAAAAAGGTGAGACCAAGGCGGTGTTGTAGGGCCTTGAGTTCAAACTGCATCTGTTGGCGCAACTTCAAATCCAGCGCCCCCAAAGGTTCATCCAGCAAGAGCACCTGCGGTCGGCCAACCAAAGCCCGCGCCAAGGCCACCCGTTGCCGTTGCCCCCCTGAAAGTTGGCTGGGTTTACGGGATCCCAGATCGGGCAGTTGTACCAGCTCCAGCGCCTCTTGCACTCGCTTTTGGCGCTCCTTCGGCGGTATGCCGCGGATCATCAAGCTGTAGCCAACGTTCTCCGCCACCGTCATGTGGGGGAAGAGAGCATAGTCCTGAAACACCGTGTTCACAGGCCGTCGGTAGGGCGGCAGACCCAAAACATTCTGGCCGTTCAATTCGATCTGCCCCTCATCCGGACGCTCAAAGCCCGCGATCATCCGCAAACAGGTGGTTTTGCCCGAACCCGACGGCCCCAACAACGTAAAAAACTCCCCCTGCTGCACCTCCAAATCCACCCCGTCCACCGCTTGGATCCCGGAAAAGTTGCGGCTGACCCTCCGCAAACGAATGGCAGGCGGGGATCCCTCCTCTCTCCCGGCTTGGGATTTGGCGGAGCTGACATCAGAGGCGAGGACAGATTCGGCAACCATATCGACACAGGCAGCAAATGAACCCATTATGAGGGATCCATTTACAGAGGTTGACAGGTCTCAGCAAGGCCGGAAAAGTCCCAGGCCAAGAGCAGAGATAGTGTGGCGCAATCGCCTGCGGTGAAAGCTCGCCGGAAACCCAGCGGGCCGGAGGCCTTGTTTTTGCATGGGATCCCTGTTTTTGCATGGGATCCCTTGACCACTGGGGATCTGAACCCCATCTTGTTACAGAAATTTAGAATCGTTACAATAAGTTAGAGTCTTTGCTCATCTTTGCATCGCAGGTTTTATCCTATGGCACCCTCTCAGCAGTTTCCCGTGCTACTCGCCTCAGCTTTGCGTCACGACAGCGTAACTCCGCGCTGGTCTCAAGTGGCGTGGACCGTTTTGCGGGTGGTGGCAGGGCTATTCATGATTCACAACGGCCTTGACAAACTGGCAGATATCGAAGGATTTGCGACGGCTTATGTAGAAGTGATCGGGTTGCCCTTCCCGATCTTCTTCGCTTATGTGGCTGCCTATACCGAGCTGATCGCAGCTCCGATGGTGGCGTTGGGTTTGTTGACCCGCGGGGCAGCACTGGGCTTGTTCGCCACGATGGCGGTGGCCATGTTCCATCACATTAAGGTGGCCGGCTTCAGCGTTCCCTACTTGGAGCTATCCGCCATCTACGCAGCGATCTTCCTGGCCTTTGCGGTGAATGGGGGGGGCTGGTTCTCTGTGGATCAGCTCTTGGTGAATGCAATCGAGTCGTGGCTGAACCGCGCCAGCCGGGAAAAGTTGGAGAGCTTGCAGTCTTCGTTGCAGGCCACGGAACGGGTAATTGCGCTGGGCGAGGAAGAGGCCGAGGCCGCCAAGACCACCGGATCCTGAGCTTTGGTGGCCATTCCCGATAGCGGCGAGGCTGCTCCTCTCTCCCTCTGAGAGAGAGGTTAGCTAAACCGCCGGGAAGCCCCGCACTCTCTGCAACAGCAGGAGGGTCGGGATGAAAGGCGTATATATCCTGTGCCATAATCAACATGGCTGTACAAAACGGCGTTGCCGGAATCTGGTACAGCTACGCGGTGGGACATCCCGTGTCTGCGCGTGGAGGGTTCTTGCAGTAGCTCCCCGATGAAGCGCGAAGCCCACGCTGTACCTGTAGGGTCAGTGATGGGAGTATGTCACCAGTGAGAGTCATCCTGCTAAATGCGGCTGGCGGCCCGCTCCATCAGGCGTTGGTGGGTGGAGCGCACAGGCTCTCCTGGCTTGGGTTGCCGCTGCACGTAGGTGCCATCAGGGCGCAACTCCCAGGCTTGCCGGTTGTCCGTCAGGCAGATGTCCAAGATCGCCTTGAGCTCCCGCTGCAACGCGGGATCCTCCACAGGGGTAACCACCTCAACGCGCCGATCCAGGTTGCGGGTCATGTAGTCGGCACTGCCGATGAAGTACTCTTCCTGGCCGCCATTGTAGAAGTAGAAGATGCGGGAGTGCTCCAGGAAGCGCCCGATGATGCTGATCACGCGGATGCGTTCGCTTAGGCCTGGGATCCCGGGCTTGAGGCAGCACATGCCGCGCACAATGAGGTCGATCTCCACCCCGGCTTGGCTGGCCTCGTAGAGCAGCCGGATCATTTCCGGGTCGGTGAGAGAGTTGATCTTGACGATGATACGCCCCTGGCCCCCCGCTTGGGCATGGCGCATCTCGCGGCGGATCAGGGCTTCCATGCCTTGGCGTAGGGTTCTGGGGGCCACCAAGAGCTTGCGGAATTGCCGTTGCCGTGAGTAGCCCGTCAGTAGGTTGAACAATTCCGTAACGTCGTTGCAGAGGGTCTCGTTGCAGGTGAACAGGCCCAGGTCAGTGTAAATGCGGGCGGTTTTGGGGTTGTAGTTGCCGGTACCGATGTGGACGTAGCGGCGCAGGGATCCCTCCTCTTCCCGCACCACCAAAGCCAGTTTGCAGTGGATTTTCAGCCCCGGCAGGCCGTAGGCCACGTGGACCCCGGCTTTCTCCAGCTTTTTGGCCCAGAGGATGTTGTTTTCTTCGTCGAAACGGGCTTTGAGCTCCACCAGAGCGGCCACCTGCTTGCCGTTTTCGGCGGCCTGAATGAGGGATTTCACCACCGTCGAGTCGCCGGAGGTGCGGTAGAGGGTTTGCTTAATGGTGAGCACCTGCGGATCGTTGGCGGCCTCCTCCAAAAACCGTTCCACGCTGGCGGCAAAAGAATCGTAGGGGTGATGCACCAACAGATCCCCTTCCCGGATGACGGCAAAGATATCCACCGGCTCATCGCTGACCGAGGCAGTGCGCAGGCGGGGCGGGGTGACCGGCCCCCAAGGGGGATCCTTCAAATCGGGCCGATTCAGGCTGAGAAACGCCATCACCCCCCCCATACTCAAGAGGCCATCCACTTCGTACACCGAGTCACTGTTGAGGCGCATCTCTTCGCTGAGCCGTTGTCGGATGGCTGCCGGAGTTTGGCTGGCAATCTCCATGCGCACCACTGAGCCGAAGCGGCGCTTGCGCAGCTCTTCTTGAATGGCAGCCAGCAGATCGTCCGCCTCGTCCTCTTGGATTTCCAGATCCGCATCTCGGGTAATGCGGAAGGGGTAGTACTCCAGCACCTGCATGCCGACAAACAGGGACTCCAGATGGTGGGCAATCACCTGATCCAGCGGCACAAAGCTCACCCCATCCCGCAGCGGCACAAAGCGGGGCAAGGTGTTGGGCACCTTCACGCGAGCAAAATGCTCCTTGCCAGTCTCTGGATCCCGCACCACCACCGCCAAGCTGAGGCTGAGGTTGGAGATGTAGGGAAAAGGATGGCCTGGATCCACCGCCAAGGGGGTGAGCACTGGAAACAAACGCCTCTCAAAGTAGTCCCGCAGCTCCTGCCGTTCCGACTCGGCCAGCTCGGAAAAATCGCGGATGTGAATGCCCTGTTCCGCCAGCTTGGGCACCAGTTCCTGCCGGAAGCAAGTGTGCAATTTTCGAATCAGGGGGCGCAGGTGGCTCGAGATCTGCTGCAACTGCTGCTGCGGTGTAAGGCCATCCGGGGTTAGCACCAACACGCCCGTTTCCAACTGACGACGGATCACCGCCACCCGCACCATGAAAAATTCGTCCAGGTTGCTCTCAAAGATGGCCAGAAACTTCAGCCGCTCCAGCAGCGGTGTGCGCTCATCCAGGGCCTCGTGCAAAACCCGGGCATTGAATTCAATCCAGCTCAGCTCCCGGTTGAAATACTGCTCCGGCAGAGCATAGCCCTCTTGGATGGGTGTAGTCCGGATCCCTGGTTGTCCGGCATCCGGGGGGCAGCCCGTCGTGTCAGGGTTGCAGGGTGGCCAGGAAGGGTCAGTTTCCTTGGGGCGCGGAGTCATGGCGGCAGAGGGCTGGGTTGTCTCAAACACGTCAACAACAGCTGGAGCCGACCCAATCCTATCCTGCGGGGTTCTGCTTAGGCGAAGGAGAAGTGCCCAAGACGGGCTTGGGCGGACGTTCAGGCAACAATCCTTGAGAGCGCGTCAGAAGAATCACCTGGAGCAGGATCCCGATCAACAAAATGCGCAAAGGGCCAGCCCGGGTGGCCCACTGGGGCGGCAGACGGTTGGTGAGCCACTCGCTGCCCGACCACACCCCCCAAATCACCAGCGCTCCCAGCAAGGCGCCGCGATTGTTGCCACTGCCCCCTGCGATCAACATCACCCAAACGATGAAGGTGGCAAACTCCGGTTGAAAGGCTTCTGGGCTGATGAAATTGACAAAATGGGCGTAGAGGGTCCCCGCCAACCCCATCAGCATGGATCCCAGCACAAACGCCTGCAGGCGAAACTGGAGCACATCTTTGCCGGCAGCCAGGGTTGCCGGTTCATCCTCGCGAATGGCCCGCAGCACCCGCCCCCAGGGGGAGCGATAGGCCCGCTCCGCAGCCCAATAGACCACCGCCAAAATGACCAGCACCAAGCCCAAGTAGAGAAGGGTATCCTGACCTGGGATCCAGCCGCGAAAGGGTCGTGGAATGCGGGTAATTCCCCGTACGCCATTGGTCAGCCAGCCCTCATTTCTCAGGATTTGGCTGATGATCTCGGCAATGCCGATGGTGGCGATGGCCAGGTAGTCGGAACGCAGCTTCAGGGTAATCAAGCCGATCAAAAAGGCAATCGCTCCGGCGACGGCCACAGCCACGGCAAAACCCACCCAAAAGGGTAGATTGAAGCCGCCCAAATGCTCGGCGCTTGGGGGTGTGGTGACAATGGCGCTGGCATAGGCTCCCACGGCAAAAAAAGCCCCCACCCCGATGTTGAACATGCCGGCGTAGCCCCACTGGATATTGAGGCCCAGCACCAGCACGCCGTAGATCCCCACCAAAATCAAAAAGAAAATGCCGTAGCTCAACATCAGACATCCCCCCCACCCGGGGATCCCAGCAATCCCGTGGGTCGGAAGATCAGCAGCAATACCAATATGGCGAAGGCCACCCCGGTTTTATAGGCCGGGTTGATCACCAAGGTCGAGAATTCTTCCGCCAGGCCGATCACCACTCCTCCGGCAATGGCCCCGTAAGGGCGACCAATGCCGCCGAGAATGGCCGCTGCAAAAATGGGCAGCAATAGCCGCCAGCCCATGGTGGGGTGCAGCCGGGTATCCATACCCAGGAACACACCTGCTGCACAGGCCAAAGCTGCGCCGATGGCCCAAGTCCAGAGAACGATTCGCTCCGTATCAATGCCGGTAATCTTGGCCAGCTCAAAATTGTCGGCCATGGCCCGCATCGCTTTGCCCACCCGCGTGCGTTGTAAGAAGAGATGCAGTGCCACCACCAACAGGGCTGTTCCCGCCAGGATTACCGCCCAATCGGGCTTAATGCGCAGCTCCCCAAGCCGCCACGGCAACTGGATCCCGCTGCGGTACACCTGATTGTTGGGCCCCCAGATGATCTGCACCAGGCTGCGCAGAATCAGGGCGGTGCCAAAAGAAGAAATGAGCAAGATCACTGGTGCCTCCCGGCGCAGGCGGCGATAGATGAGCTGGTCGATCCCAACTGCACAAAGTACCGTGGCCAAGGCTGCCGGGATCAGGCTCACCCCAATCGGCCAACCCAGCCCGACCAACGTCAGGCCGAAGTAGGCCCCCAGCGTCATCAGATCCCCATGGGCAAAGTTGGCAAAGCGCAAAATGCCAAAGGTCAGCGACACCCCAATTGCTCCCAGGGCGTAGATGCTGCCCAAGACAAGGCCGTAGATGAAAAGTTGCAACAGTTGGGTCACGCTTGCCCCCAAAAACACTTTGCCCTGATAATGCCACGGGTTTGCCGAGAGCGGGATCCGGCTCAGCGCAGCGGAAGGATACGGCTGATCGCGCCAGCGGGACGGAGTCCTAAGAAAGCTAGGGTAGGGGAGAGCGCCCAAAAGGAAGAAGATCCATGCAGTCCAGGTCTTTGTCCATCCTCAGCTCCCTGGCAGCTTTGGCCCTGTTGAGCCTTGCCTGCGGAGCGCTGGAGCCATCCCCAGACAGGGATCCCACACCTGCGGATCCCATTCCCACTCCCCAGTTAATCTACGAAGACATCACCCTCACCCAGGCCAGACCGGATGGTGCCATTCTCTGGCGCTTACAGGCTCGCCTGGCCGAATATGAGTCCCCCTCCGAAGGCAGCGCCACTCCTGTGCAGTTGGGATCCGCCCATTTGCAGGCCGTTGAGGGAGAATTTTTCGACGAAGACAACCGCGCCATCCGCACCCGCGCCGAGCAAGGCTCTGCCTACCCCGGCGAACGACGTCTGGAATTGAGGGGTCAAGTCGAGGTGGAATCGGAGCGAGACAACCTGCGTCTGCAGGCCCAGCGGGTGGAATGGCTGCCGGAACAGCGCCTCCTCCAAGCCGAGGGCCAGGTGAAAGTGGAGCTGTTGGAGGGCCAGGGATCCCTGCAGGGGGAGCGGCTGCTCGTCGACTTTGGCCAAGCCCAGATGCAGCTGGAGAACTGGGATCCCACTCAGCCGGTGCGGGCAGAGTACCGGGATCCGGATCTGGAGCTGGCTGCCAGCCGTTTTCTGTGGCAATTTGGCGTCGGGGAAGTGCAGGCAGTAGGGTCTGTAGAGGTTTACGCTCCCTTACAAGCTTTGCGCCTCAGGGGCGAGCAGTTGCGGGCTCCCCTGCCCTTTGCCGAGCTGCGCTTGCTGGACAATGTGAAGGCCAAAGCCGAGCAGACAGGGCAAGAGCTGGAAGCCCAAGAGATTCGCTGGCGCATCGGCTCCACCCAGTTGCAAGCCCGAGGCAACGTGCGCTACCGCCAGCCCGGCCAGGCTTTGACTGTCAGAGGCAACCAAGGGATCCTGGATTGGCAGGCCAACACTGCTCGGATCCAAGGCAACAGCCAAACCCAGCTCACTTTGCCCTGAGGAGGCGGTGGGGGAAGCAGAAAGCTGGCCGAGAGCATGGCAGGATAGGGATACCTTTAAGGAAAAGTATCGGGTGAGTTGTGGTGAGCTTTGAGGACTCCGTCCGAGTGGCGCAAACAGGACGTTCCCCCGCAAGGGCCGGCGCTGCTGCCGTAGAACGCCCCAACATCCTGCTGATCGTGCTGGATACCCAGCGGGCAGATCGTCTCTCCTGCTACTGGTCGGAAGCGGAGCGTGCCCGCCAAGTGCCCACCAGCCCCAACCTGGATCGGCTGGCTGCCGAATCCACCCTCTTCGAGCGGGCCATCGCCCCTGCCCAATGGACCATCCCCTCCCACGCTTCCCTCTTTACGGGGGAATATCCCAGCACCCACCAGACTGTCCAAGCAGATCTGGAGCTGAGCCCCGCCCTGCCCACCCTGGCAGAGCTGTTGCAGCTGAGCGGCTATACCACTGTGGGCTTTTGCAACAACCCTCTGGTGGGGATCCTGAAAAACGGCTTGCGGCGCGGCTTTGAAACCTTTTACAACTACGGTGGCGCTCTGCCCACCCGCCCCCCCGAAGGCACCCCCTTGCCCGCCCCCTTGAACCGCTGGCTGGCCGCCTACACCCAATTTTGGCGGCGGCTCTCCTATCCGGTGCAAAACGCCTTTGCCCGCTCCGACACCCTCTTCCAGCTGGCGCTGCACCCCTGGTTGGCCTCCCTCTGGACCCGCCTGCTCAACTTCAAAGGCAACACCGCCGCCTCGATTGCCGACCTCAACCGCTACCTGCAGCAGATGGCCCGCCGCCGGTCGGATCCCGGAGCACGGCCCTTCTTTTGCTTTGTCAACCTGATGGAGCCCCATCTGCCCTACTGGCCGCCGGAGCCCTTTGTGCAGAAATACGCCCCCTATTTCAAAAGCAACCGCGAGGCCCGCGACTTTTTGCGCCAATACAACGCCCAGCCCTACCGCTGGATGGCGCCCCTGCCGCAGCCCCTTTCTCCACTGCAAGCGCAGGTGCTGCGGGATATCTACGATGCTGAGGTGGCCTACCAAGATCACCTACTGGGATCCGTCTTCGACACCCTGCGCCACACCGGCCTGGAGCAGAACACGCTGGTGGCCATCGTCGCCGATCACGGCGAAGGCCTGGGAGAACACGACTTCGTCGGCCACGCCTTTGTGGTCTACGAAGAGCTGATCCGCGTGCCCCTCATCCTGCGCTATCCCGGCCACTTCCCGGCAGGAAAACGCATTGCCACCCCCGTTTCCACCCGCCGCCTCTTCCATACCCTCCTGGAAGCTGCCGGCTTTAGCCCCAACCTTTCCCCCAACGGTGCCCCCTGTGTCAGCCTCAAGCTCCGCCGCGAGGTCGCCCGCCTCAGCTTGGCCCGCACCTTGGCAGGGGAAGATCCCGAGCAGGGAACAGTGCTCAGCGAAGCCTTCCCGCCCCACCTCCTCATTCGGGCTATGGAAAGCCGTAACGACAGCCTGCTGCGGGCGCGTGCCTGTTACGACATCCGCCGTGCCCTCTATGAGGGGATGACCAAGCTCATCCAAACGGGGGATCGTCCCAGCCTCTACAACTTGGAGCAGGATCCGGCGGAGCTGCGGGATCTGCTTTGGGTCGGCGACGGGGATCCCGTGTCCTCTCTCCCTGATGCTGATCCGCAACGCTGTCACGACGGGTCGGCGGTGGAGACCGGCTGGCCCCAGGCTTGGCTGGCTCGCCTACAGCAGGGGCTGAGAACGTGGGTGAGCTGGGCAGAGTCCCGGCGGCCTAGCACGGCTCCTCGCAAGGTGAATGTGGAAAGCGATGCCGACTTGGTGCGGCAGATGCAGGAGCTGGGCTACTTGGAGTAGGCAGGGATCCCGCTATTCCAGCCCTCCTTCCTCCTCCCTGTGATCCCGCACATAGCCGTTTAGATCGTAGTCATCCATGTCATCCCTCTCCTCCGGATCCGCCGTTGGCCAATCCTCATTTTGCCCGCCGATAATCACGCGGCTGAGGCCGATGTATTCCAGGCTGAGGGTGCGCAGGGCGTTGATCAACACATCCAGCGCCATCGCATCGGCGGTGCCCAGATCAAACCAGCAGCGGGCCCAGTTGTCCTTCTCTTCCAGGGATCCCATGTTGTGCATCAGGGAAGGCAAGGGATCCGATTCGTTGGGATACTCCAGATAGCTCAGATCCGCCTCTGCCTCTTGGGCCACCAGGCGCTCGGCGTTAAATCCCCCCAGTTTGCCCAGCACGTACCATGACTCCAGCACCTCGTTGAGGTACTTCAGCTCAGCTTCGACCGGCGGCTCGGCAAACTCAAACCAGATCCACAGATTTCCCGGATCGCACTCGCGAAACTCCACTTGCATGGACAGTTCCTGATACATTCACGCTAAACTCTCCTGAACATGGTTCAGGAAAGAAGCGATCGCATCCTGCCTATCTCTGTTCGCGTCAGCGGGACGGAGTCCAAACAGGAAGGCGGTATCCCGCAAAGCCCTGAGGAATACCCCCCGAGCGCTTTCCCCCTTCACTTCCCGGCAACCGTTGCGGTGGACTCAAGGATCAGGGGGAAACTTGGTCTACTATATCCCTCTCAATGACTTTTGCCAAACCGCCTAAAGCTCAGTAAATTCAGCAAAGTTCAGGGTTTTGGGGGTTAGAGGCATGCTCTGCTGCGGCCTAGCCTTTGATCATAGTCCGGCTCTGCTCGCCCGTTGGTCTGGGAATCCGTCCGTCAACACATCTTGCGGGCAGGGTGACTGCACAGAGCCGTGGGATCCCTCCTGCCTATGCCGAAGGACTCCATCCAAGTAGCGCGAACGGCGGTTATGAGGGACGCAGCGCAAGCGATCGCAGGGAAGCCAGTGGCAACCAGAGGGCTCTAAAGCATCCTATACTGTTGCGGCTGTCCGAATCACGAGGAATCTGCCGCTTATGTCTGAGCTTCTCCCTTTGCCTTCCCTCCAAGACCGGGTGGCTGTGGTCACCGGAGCCAGCCGGGGCATTGGCCGGGCGATTGCCCTGCACCTGGGGGCCATTGGAGCAAAAGTGGCGATCAACTACGCCCGCTCCGCTGCCGAAGCCGAGTCCCTGGTGGAGGAGATCGCGGCCCTGGGGGGAGAAGGGATCCCTGTGGCCGCCGATGTGTCTTGCCCAGAGGCGGTGGAGAGCCTGTTTGCCCAGGTGATGGAGCGGTGGGGTCGGGTGGATGTGCTGGTGAACAATGCCGGCATGGCCCGCGACACCCTGCTGCTGCGCATGAAGCCAGAAGATTGGCAGGCGGTGCTGGATCTCAACCTGACGGGGGTCTTTCTCTGCCTGAAGGCAGCCGCCAAAATCATGGTAAAGCAGCGCCAGGGGCGCATCATCAACATCACCTCGGTGGTGGGCTTGGTGGGCAATGCCGGCCAGGCCAACTACAGCGCCGCCAAAGCAGGGGTGGTGGGCCTCACCAAGACAGCAGCTCGCGAGCTGGCCAGCCGCAACATCACCGTCAACGCCGTGGCACCGGGGTTCATCACCACCCAAATGACCGAAAAACTGGATCCCGGCCCGATTTTGGCGCAGATCCCCCTGGGGCGACTGGGATCCCCAGCAGAAGTGGCAGGGCTGGTGCGTTTTTTGGCGGCAGATCCGGCGGCGGCCTACATCACGGGACAGGTTTTCGCCATCGATGGCGGCATGGTGATGAGCTAGGCACTGATACATTTACGCTGAACACTGCTGAACATCACTGTTCAACTATGCAGCGATAGCATTCTGTTTGTTTCCATTCGCGTTAGCGGGACGGAGTCCAAACAGAATGGCGGTATCCCGCAAAGCTTTGAGTAGAATACCCAAAGCGCAGTTTCCGTGTCGTCTTACTACCAATTTTCTGCTTTGCTTTGGCTACCATGTTGGCAGACTCGAAAGTAAACAGAAAGATCAACTGGTAGTAATCCGTACTGAACATATTATACATTATTTTCAGTATAGTTGAGCTTATTATTGACTAGAGTCATGCTCTACCACGCCAGGGCTAGGCCATCGGCACGGGGTTCGGAAGCCGCAATGAAGTGATCCCCATCCCGCAAGAGGATCTGTCCCCGGCCAAAAAGACCGCAATCCTCTTCTGCGTCCACCACCTGCACTGCATGGCCGCGGGCGGAGAGTTCGCGCACCACCTGGGGCGGCACCGTGCTCTCCAGCGCCACCTGCGGGATCCCTTGATCCCACAGCACTCGCCAGCGGGGCGCATCCAGAGCCGCCTGGGGGTTCAGGCCGTAATCCACCAAATTCACCACCACCTGCACATGGCCTTGGGGCTGCATTGCCCCCCCCATGACACCAAAAGGGCCGAGGGGGATCCCTTCTCTGGATAGAAAAGCGGGGATGATCGTGTGGTAGGGGCGCTTGCGGGGGCCCACCTGGTTGGGATGGCCGGGCTCCAGGGTGAAACCCGTGCCGCGGTTGTGGAGAGCAATGCCCGTGCCCGGAACCAGCAGACCACTGCCGAAGCCATCGAAATTCGACTGAATCAAAGACACCATCAACTCACCATCAGCTGCAGCCAGGTAAACCGTTCCCCCCTCCGGCAGCCCTGGCTGGGCCAGGGGGATCGCCTCCCTCCCGATCAACTGCCGCCGCCGCTGTGCATAAGCCTTATCCAGCATCTGGGCAGGACTGACCCGCACATACTCCGGATCCGCCACCTGTCGGCTCACATCGGCAAAGGCCAGCTTCATTGCCTCAATCTGCAGGTGATAGCGCTCGCCGGCATCGTAGGAGATCCGACCCAGCTCAAAACCCTCCAAAAGGTTGAGCGCCATCAAAGCGGCAATGCCCTGCCCGTTGGGGGGGATCTCCCAGACGGTGTAGCCGCGGTAATCCGTATGGATGGGTTCCACCCAATCGGCCTGGTGCTGGGCCAAGTCGGCGGGGGACAGGAAGCCGCCCGTGGCCTCCGAGAAAGCCAGCAACTTCTCCGCCAGCTCCCCCCGGTAAAAACTCTCCCCACCGCTACGGGCAATCTCTTCTAGGGTTTGAGCATGCAGGGGGCTGCTCCAGCGCTCTCCAGCCCGTGGGGCACGCCCTTGGGGAAAGAAAACGGCCTTGAAGGCGTCGTGGCGGGGATCTGGCAGGGGCAAATAGATGGACTCCGCCGCCTGCCACAGTTGGGCCACCCGGGGAGAGACCGGAAATCCCTCTTGCGCCAGACGAAGGGCAGGCACAAACAGACGCTCGAACGGCAGCTTTCCCCAGCGCCGGTGCAAGGTTTGCCAAGCGGAAACTGCCCCCGGCACCGTCACCGCTAACCAATCGTAGGGGGGGATCCGCCCATGGTCCCGGTACCGCTCCGGCGTCAGGGCGGCTGGGCTGCGACCGGAAGCATTCAACCCGTACAGCTGACCCTCTTCCCCCCCCTCCCACACCAGAGCAAAGGCATCGCCGCCAATGCCATTGGAGGTTGGCTCCACCACCGTCAAAGCCACCGCCATTGCCACGGCTGCATCCACAGCATTGCCGCCCGCCCAGAACATCTCCATGCCCGCCATTGCCGCCAAAGGTTGGCTGGTGGCCACGGATCCCTGTCTGCCCATCACCACCCGTCGCCGCGAAGCAAACGGATAGCGATCCAGGGCCTGCCGCAAAAAAGTGGGTGCTGGCATATCGCTACGCGACGCTCTCGCGAATGGGCTGGGCTCCCTACACAGGCAGGTTATCGCTACGCGACGCTCTCGCGAACAGGAGTGCGGCCAACTCCGCAAAGCTGTCCACCACCACATCTGCCCCGGCGTGGCGCAGTTCCTCGGCGGTGAAAGCCGTGGTGAGGCCCACCGCAAAACAGCCAGCCCCCTTAGCGGCGCGGATCCCATGGGTAGAATCTTCAATCACCCAACACAACGCCGGATCCAACCCCACAGCGGCAGCCGTTTTCAGGTAAGGCTCTGGGTCGGGCTTGGCCCGCTGAATGTCTTCGGCGGTAATCACCGCGTCAAACCAGCGGTGCAGGTCGAAGCGCTGGAAAATCTGCGCTTGATCCCGGCGGATGGCCGAAGTGGTGACGGCCAGGGCAGAAAAGCGCCGGCGGCTGGCCGCCAAAAACTCCAGCACCCCCGGCACCAGGGGTACCTCTGCCAGCAGCTCGCCAAAAGCCTTGGCCTTTTCCTCGATCAAGCGCTGCACCAGCAGGGGCCGTTCTGCAGGTGGGGTGTCCGTCTGGTGTTGGACAAGGTACTCGAACATGTCGCGGTCGGTGCGCCCCTTGAACTGCAGGGAGATGGGGGCCAAATCCAGGGATAGGTGGCAGCGTTGCAGGGCAATGGCCCCGGCGCGGGCATGGATTGGTTCCGAATCCACAATCACCCCGTCCATATCGAAGAGCAAGCCGGCAGTCACGTCAGCCTTCCCCTGTTGTAGGCACAGCACTTTGGATTGCATAGACATTATCGCTACGCGACGCTTTCGCGAATGGGCAAGCACGGGACAGGGATCCTCTTTAACAACCCTACTGCCCCGTCTCCATCCCCCACCCGCAGAAGCGGCTGGTGATCTGCCAAATGGGATCCAACACATCCGTCAGGGCGTGGTCACTCTCCACCGCCACCAGTTGGGCCCAGGGGCGACGGGCCACATAGTCTCGGCTGGCTTGAATGGGGATGGTGTCGTCTTGGATCCCGTGCACAATTAGGGTGGGCACAGGCCGTCGTAACCCCCCATCCGGGTAGCGCTGGGCATCGGCAACAAAGCCGTACTCCAAAGGGAGAGGGCGGCCTTCTCCGTAGTGAAACACCATGAGTTGTCCGGTTCGCTGCCAAGTCTCCACCGCCTCTGCCCCCAGCCGCGGCAGCCAATGGCCTAAAAAGCCAAAAGCCGGCGCCAAGAGCACCAAGCGCTGCACGCAAGGTTGTCGTTCGGCAACCCAAGCAGCCACCAGGCCCCCCAAGCTAGAGCCGATGAGGGTGACAGGGGGGTAGTTCATCTCGGCAAGCTGGCTGGAAACCTGCTGGATCTGGCGGGTCAAGGTGAGCTGGGCAAAATTGTCCTGGTTCAGATCAGGCACCTGAACAGGGATCCCCACCTGCTGCAGCCGCTGCCGAAAGAAAGTTGCCTTGGCCGACTGCGGCCCAGAGCCGAATCCATGCAGGTAAATCGCCAACACGGAAAGGGATCCCTATGGCCCTGTGGCTGCCGAGAGCCAGCCCGCCCCCAACACCACGCTGATGGAGAGGAAAAGGGTCGCTACCGTCCAGGTGATGCGGTTGAGGTTTTGCTCAGCACTCTTGGAGCTGGAGAACAGCTGGGCCTGCCCGCCAATGCCCGCCAACCCATCCCCCTTAGGGCTGTGCAGCAGCACCAAGATCACCAGCAAGATGGCCGAAGCCGACCAGAGAAACTCGAAAAACGCTTCCATCGCAGCGGATCCCTGTAGGGCAAGTTGCTAAGGCCATTATCGCTTGGAACCTCATCTTAGCGCACCCTGCCTCGGCATCGCTCCCATTTCAAACTCAACTCGTTCAAACTCAACTCGGCAGGCCCAGACCCATCTACTTGCTTCTCAGGTGGAACGGGTGCTGCTCCTTCTGGGGGTGTTGCTTTGCCTCAAAAAACGACCCCAAACGGGGCCGCTCGGTCTTTTCCGAATCTCTATGGAGATCTCCAGTGGATCCCCACCTCACCTACAAGGGCAAACAGTATTCACCTCAGTAGCTTACGCCCCGGTAGGTCAGGGGCTGATGAGGGTGAGGCATCGCTTTCTTGCTGGTGTGGTGCACACAGAAGGTTTGACCGCGATACTGAGCTTGCAACTCCTCATCGCTGAGCTGAGTATGCGCAGGAACGTAGTCAAAGGTGTTGCCACGGAAAGAGAGTTTCATATATCGCCTCCATCAACGAAGGGTTGAGTTTGTTGTCGTTGGGCCCTACGCCACGGAAAGAGTGGCGCGATTCAGTTGAGGCGCGTTCCTTCGGGAAGACCCCTACTTCCGTCTCTGCACAGCTCCAGGCCACTGGTGAGCCAACTGCAGAGATGAACGATTTATCCTATGTCTGTATCATAACTTACGGTTTTGCAGGTTTTTTGGGGGATTTATAGAAATTTAATCCGGCCATACCCGCAAAAGGGATCCCTTGCTGTCGGCTCTTCCGCGGCTTCTCGGGCCTGACTGGGCAATCACCTATGCACTTTTCGGAATAGATTGCCGCAACCGGTTCCGGGCCCAGGGCACCAATCCCGTATTCGGCCAGTCTCCGCAAAATTCTGATTTCTTCTATTTCACCGCCTGCGCAAGTGCCTGCAGCCCTGCTCGCAGACGTTCCTCGATGTCGGCCTCTAGCTGTAGTGTTCCGGCAGCGTCCAACTGAATTTGAGAACTCAGGATATAAACCCCTCTCAGGATGTGGGTTGCCCCCATCACCGCCAGCACAGGTTTCATCGCAAAGTCGATGGACAGCAGATGGGCCAGGGTTCCCCCGGTGGCAATGGGGAGAATCACTTTACCGGTAAAGGCGTCTTGATCCAGCAAATCCAGCAGTGCCTTCAACACACCTGGATAGGAGGCTTTGTAAACGGGAGCAGAGATGACGATCCCGGTAGCTTGGGCCACCTTTTGCTGAATTGCCTTGAGTTGAGGGCTATCGAACTTGGCCAGTGCCAGATCCTCTGGGGGCAAATCCCGCACCGAAACAAACTGAGTGGTCAATCCCAGATCGGACAGGATCCCGGCAGCGTGATGTAAAACGGCTTCTGAGCGAGAAGGAGTGCTGGGACTACCGGAGAGCAGGAGGATGCTGGACATAGGCCGCAGACAGAATACTGTCTCAGTTGTACCAGGGATCCCACGTGAAAGATGATTAACCCACTCTCGCCCTGCCCCAGCATGCACGATAGCTTTGTCTCTCGACGTCATTCCCTGCTGGTCAAATTGCGGGCAAAATATGCCCCCCCAACTCCCCACCTACTCAAGGGGTCGGGAACGTGATAGGTTAGATTCAGCAAGGGTTTCAGCTTGCTAAACTTGAGATTGATTTACGCGGGCGTAGTTCAGTGGTAGAACGCTAGCTTCCCAAGCTGGATGTCGTGAGTTCGAGTCTCATCGCCCGCTTTCCCCAACCAACCGGCAAAACCCGCTTTCCGCAAGCATTCCCGGACTTGGCCTAGTCCGGGAAATCAATGAGCTCAAGGTAAAAAGGGGTAGTTCGGGGTCAGTAAGATCTCCTTGGCCAGTGCCCAGTTAGGCAATGAAGCATGCAACTTTACGAGTACGACTTCTATGCCTGGACGCAAAAGCAAGCCGCACTGCTGAAATCGGGGCAGTGGGATCAACTGGATATCGCCAACTTGGTGGAGGAAATCGAGGCTTTGGGCAGGCAAGAACGCCGGGAATTGCTGCACCGGCTGGGGATCCTGGTAGGGCATTTGCTGAAGTGGCAATTGCAACCCCACCTGCGAGGCAAAAGTTGGCGGGCAACGATTACCGAACAACGCCGCCAGATCCAGCGATTGCTCAGAGACAGTCCCAGCCTCAAGCCCGATCTTTCGGCAGCCCTGCAAGAGGCTCACCAGGACGGGATCCTGTTGGTGGTGAGAGAAACACCATTGTCTGAAGCAGATCTGCCTGCCCAGTGTCCCTACACATTTGAGCAGGTGATGGATCCCGACTTTTACCCTGGCACGGAAGATCCCCAGTAAACTACCCGACACCCGCGCTATGCGCAGAGTGCAGGCTTTATCCCAATCCCTAGCGGCCCCAGAGGACAGCTAAGTTTCGGAATTTCAGGCGAGTTTACAGTTGCCCCAAGGAGAGAGATTACTTGAGCAGCGTTATGGTCAGCATCCCCTTCCCACCCACAATGCCCACACTTGAACGACTTGCCACTGCGGTAGGACTTGCCCTGCTCAGGGTGGATGTGCAGGCATTTGTGGCAGGTCTGACTGGTGTAGGCAGGCGGCACCAGCACCACAGGCACTCCAGCAATGGCAGCCTTGTAGGCTACAAACATCCTGAGCTGGTAGAACGCCCAGTTGTTAGTCCTGCGCCGCTCAGCTTTACTCCGAGGTTTCTGATTCAGACACTCTCGAATGCCTGTCAAGTCCTCAAAAGCCAGTGCCGCACCAATAGCCTGGGCATCCTTGACCAAGGTTTTGCTGATGTTATGGTTCAGCCATGTCTGGTAGCGTCGTTCTCTCCCAGAGAGCCTTCTCAGCAGCCTCCTAGAGCTGCAAGTGCGTTTGGATTGAACCTTGGCGCGTACACGGCTGAACCGGTCACGGACGGCCTGGATGTGTTCTCCACTCCAAGAGCGTCCGTTGCTAGCGGTAGCTATATCCCGCCTGCCCAAGTCAACTCCGATTACCTTGGGAGTCTTGCCAGTCGGGGGAGTGTCCAACTCAACCGCAATGTTGATGTAGTACTCCCCTTGCTTGGTCTTGGACAGAGTAGCACTGGTGGGTGTTTGCCCCCGCAGCAAAGCGATTTGATAACCGCCAATCTTGAGCTTGAGCCAAACCCGTCCGCTCATCAGGGTCACGCCCACGGCTTGGTCGGACTCTCGGTACTTAAAAGTACGAGCGTCCAAAGTCAGACTGGTGGGGCGGAACTTGTGGACTTGCTTCACCGCCTTGGCGTTACTAATCACCCGGCGGAGCGCCTGACAGACGTGGTTGGCTTTCAGCCCCGTTGCTGCTCTTACCGGTCGATAGACCAAGTGGTGCAGCTTGGTGGTGTTCCAGCAGTTCTTTTGTTTGGCGGTATTGAGAATCTGGTTGCAAGCATTCGCAAAGCCCTGCAAGGTGCGGTCAATTTCTTGACGCAACTCTTGTGGGACTATCAGCTTGCAACGTACAGAGATAGTCTGGCTCATGGGCTTATTGTAGTTTATCCAGACTTTTGACCAGCAAACCTATAAGGAGGCGGGCTTTCCTCCCGACACCAAGCCTGCGGCTATGGTGCGGGCCTCCAGCCCGAAAATTTGGTGATCTGCTCAGCCCCCGGAACCAGAACCAGGGAGGGAGGGATCCCGACCCCGGTGGGTCTCCATCTGGCTGTCCACTACCCGTCGCAGCACTCCGTTGACGAAAGCGGCGGCCTCAGGATCCCCGTATTTTTTGGCCAATTCTACAGCTTCGTTGATGGCAACCTTCACGGGGCTGCTGGCCAGTATTTCCATCTCCACCACCGCCAGGCGCAGGATATCTCGTTCGATCCGACCAACCCGCTGCAATTGCCAACCCACCAAAGCCTTTTGCAAACGAGCATCAATCGCCTCCTTGTGGGTTCGCAGGGCAGTTAACAGTTGCAAAGCGTAGGCGCGCACTTCTTGGGATTGGGCAATGTACAACAGTTCCGGCATGGACAGGGCAACGCCCACCCGGTTGACTGCTCTTTGGGACAACTGGACAACCTCATCCAAGATGTGGCGGACGCTGTGCAGCCGCTGTTCCAGGTGTTCTAAGGCTTGGCCGGCGTTGCCGAGGGCCACTTGCACCTGCTGGATTAGCTCCAGCAATTCCCCCCGTAAGGCATTGGGGTCAGGAACGTCCGCCTCCTTCAGAGTGATTTCCAGGCGCTGCAGGTGTCGTTGGGCCTGCTGAAGGCGGAGGGTGACGGAGCGGGATCCACCCTCTTCCTTGGGATCCGAATCGGCCAACAATAGAGGATCGCTCTCGTGCAACAAACGGTCGCTGCGCTGGATTTCCGCCGCCGCTGTGGAGAGGGTTTCATGGGTCTCTTCACTCAGGGCGCGGATGGCTGCCAGCAGCAAGTCCTCCAGTTGTTTTTCGCTCAGTTTGGCCGCCGTGGCTGGCAGTTGATTGACCCCCAGCAGGGCCAGTTCGCGGGCAATACGCCGAGGTTGCATTGCAGAATATCCATAGCTTCTGAAAGACTGCCCCATTGCCGCAAGGCGGCGCGCAAGCGCTATCGGGCTTAGCCATGCTAGCAGGTTGCCAATCCATGAAGAACGAGAGACTCACCCGGTCAACCGGCCCTAAAACTGCGACTTAACACCCGAAACACCAAAGATGAACTCTGCTCTGTGCCAAAGCGAGATTGGCTGGATACCGAGAGGGTGAGCCGTCGTTTGCTGCGGGTGATGCCCACATACAGCAGCCGCAGCCGCTCCGCTGCCAAATCCAAAAAGGCTTGCTTAGTGGCCGAGTCGGCCTGCAGCTCCCAGCCGCCTTTGGGGCTGAGCTGTCGCAACTGAGCCAGGGCCTCTGCCTGCATATCCACTTCATCCAAAAACTTCAGCCCCAGGGTTCGCTCCCCGTACTGGGTGGGAAACTCGTAGGCCGACACCTGGGGGATGAACACCTGATCCCATTCCAGCCCCTTGGCCCGATGCAGAGTCGTGACAGTGATGCTGCCCGGCTCGGGGTCGAAGGCGAAGATCTCCGAAGGCAAGTTGTTGAGGCGGTGATCCAGAATCACTTGAAATTCTTGGGCGATCTCCTGCCAATCGGTTTCGGGCAGGGATCCCAGCACCTGCTCCAGCTGATCGATTACATAGCGACCCACAAACAGCTCTTCCGGCTTGCGGTAGAGGCTTTGAACGATCACATTCAGCACCTCCGGCCAAGGGGAGCGCCCGGCCCGCAACCAAGCCCCCAGAGTGCGCAGCAGCTTGCCCAAGTTTTGCCAAGAGGGACCATCGGGCAGAGTGGGAGCCTCACCAAAGTTGGGAAATAGCAGCCGCTCCGGCAGAGAGGCGCGGATCCAGCTCAACATCGGTCCCAGTTCAGCACGTGGGATCCCCGCCCAATCCGCCAAGCAATCCACAGCAGCAGCCAAGCGAGTGGGGGCAGTGGGCTGGGCAAACCAGTCGATGATTCCCTTGAGCTGCAACAACACCCGCCGCTGACTGGGACTGCCCCGCAACAGATCGATCACCCGCTCCGCTCCCATTTCCTGGAGATAGCTGAGGGCCTTGCCCCCCATTTCGTTGGTGGTGACCAGAATGGCCACCGTTTGGCCGGGAAAAGCTTGGGCGGCTGCAATGGCCTGCCGCGCCACCTGTTGCAGCTCCTCCTCCGGGGATCCGACAACCCGCAGAAAGTCCACACCACCCTCGCTGGCCGGGGGGTTTTGGCCACCGGAGGTGGCCAGTTGAATGGGCTGGGGGGCCAGAGCGGTGCGCAAAGCCGGGATGGGGTGCTGCTGATTCACCCACTCCACCAGGCGGTTGGCCAAAGCGATGATCTGGGGGGCACTGCGGCTGGATTCATCCAAAAGCACCACCTGAGGACTGGCCTGGCAAAAGGCGCGAAACAGCCGCGGCTCGGCGCTGGTAAAGGTGCCCATGATGCTCTGGTTGGGATCCCCCACCCGCACCAGGTTGCCGGTGCGTTGGCTGAGCAGCCGCAGCAGCTCTTCCTGCAGGGGGGAACTGTCTTGGGCCTCATCCTCGAACAGGTAGTCGTACCAGTTCTGCACCTGCTCCCGCAGCTCCGGACTGCCCTCGATCAAATCCACTGCTTGCCAGCCCAGGTCGTCGTAGTCTAACTTGGCCAGGCGACGCAATTCCGCTTGATAACCGGCGTAGATGGGAGCAGCCCAGCCCAGATAGCCCTCGCTGGGGATCACTTCTGGCCCCAGGCGCAGATTCTTGGCCCTGCTGATGACCACCTGCACCATCTGCTGGAAACTGCGCCGGAACTGGGCTCGGTTTTGGGCGATCTTTTGCGGGTTGTTGTCGCCGGGGATCAGCGGCTCCCAGAGCTGAGTATGGCGGACGAGCCAAGCGCGGCACAGGCGGCTGAGCAACCGCTCCTGTTCGTATCCCTCCAAAATAGACAGCTCCTCCCAACGGCTGGGGGCCTCCCGCAACACCCGCAACGACAAAGAATGCAGGGTAAAGGCCTGGGTAAAGCGATCCGGATACCCCGCCCGTTGCAAACGTTGATTGATGCGGCTGATCAAGTTGCCCCGCGCCGAACGCATGTAGGTGAACACCCCGATGCGCTCCGGTGGGATCCCCCGATTGAGAATTAAATCGGCGATCAACAGCTCCAGAATAAAGGTCTTGCCGCTCCCCGGAACGGCGGCGATCCCCAGCGGCCCCGATTGGTAGGCCAACGCCTGTTGCTGCGCCGGACGCAGGGTGACCTCAGGAAAGGGAGAAGAAGCCAGACCCAGCATGGGATCCCTGCCTAGCTGAGGATGAAGGTCTCGATGGCTGCCGCCACCCCGTCTTCTGCCACAGGAGGGGCAATCCAATCGGCATGGGGCAACAGAGCAGGCGAGGCATTTCCCATCGCCACCCCGATCCCCGCATACCGCAGCATCTCGATGTCGTTGTCGCCATCGCCAATGGCCATCACCTGCTCCGCCGACAACCCCAGCATTTCCTCGGCCAAAAAACGAACGGCATTGCCCTTGTTCACCGCCGGATGGGTAGCCTCGAGAAAAATCGGCTCTGAACGGGTGAGGTAGAGCTGGTCAGGGGAATACCGCCGCCGCAGGGATCCCTGCAATTCCTGCAGGAACTCGGTATCCTCAGAAACAGCCAGGATCTTGGTGGGGCTTCGTCCGTATTGGGCGGAAGAGAACATCTGGAACGGCACCTGAGAGCGCTCAGCATAGGCCTGACTGAGAGGGCTCAGCTCCCGTAAGTAGAGCTGGTCATCGATGTAGAGGTGAACCCCCACCGGCTGATCCTGCAACGCTTGCAACAACTCCTCGGCCAGCGGCCAGTCCAGGCTCCAGTGCTTTAGGGTCTTTTGGCTGTCGGGATCCCGAATTAAAGCCCCCTGGTAGCTGCATAGGGGCATATCGGCCCCAATCGCGTAGTGGAACCGCTCGGCAGAACGATGCATGCGACCCGTAGCGATGGCTACTCGCACCCCTGCTGCTTTGGCCTTCTGAATGGCCTCCCGAACCGGCTCTGAAACCTGGTTGGAAGGCCCGGCAATCGTGCCATCGATATCCACCACCAACAGCCGAATCTGGGCACGGGGTGGAGAAGATGCCCGCTCTCTTTCCTCGGCTTGGACGTTAGCCTGAGTTTGCATTGCTGTTGTTTGCCCTGATACATTTACGCTGAACACTGCTGAACATCACTGTTCAACTATGCAGCGATAGCATTCTGTTTGTTTCCATTCGCGTTAGCGGGACGGAGTCCAAACAGAATGGCGGTATCCCGCAAAGCTTTGAGTAGAATACCCAAAGCGCAGTTTCCGTGTCGTCTTACTACCAATTTTCTGCTTTGCTTTGGCTACCATGTTGGCAGACTCGAAAGTAAACAGAAAGATCAACTAGTAGTAATCCGTACTGAACATATTATACATTATTTTCAGTATAGTTGAGCTTATTATTGACTAGAGTCATGCTCCTGGCAACCTTCCAGACCGTAGCATGGCTCTGCCTCGATTGGTTGACGGTCATTGGCCGGCTCAGTACACAAAGAATCAACACAGAAGAATTGAACAAGTGAGATGGCCGGGTGGGGGATCGGTTTCCGCCCCTATTCCCGCCAACGAGAAAGCGTAGAATTAAGAAAGACTAGCCCCGTGATGGACGAAAACATTGTGATCATGCTGAAACGAATCGGTCGCGTCTGCCGGCCTCTGCTGGCTATTGCCCTGGCCTTGACCTTGGCCCTGGCTCCCATAGGCGCTGTTTGGGCACGCAGTGGCGGTCGCATTGGCGGCGGATCTTTCCGGTCTCCGACGTTCTCTGCCCCCCGCTCGATTGGCCCGCACTACTCAGCTCCTGTCTACCCCAGCTATGGAGGCGGCTTTGGTTTTCCGCTGCTGGTGCCCTTTTTCTGGGGAGGGGGTGGCGGCCTGCTGACGCTGCTGCTCTTGGTTGGGGCAGGTAGCTTTTTGGTGCAGACGCTGCGCTCGGGGATCAGATCCGAAGAAGGGGACGATAGCATCGGGGTTCGCGATCCCCAGGTAACTGTTGCGCAGGTAAAAGTGGGACTGCTGGCCAGCGCCCGGCAACTGCAAAAAGACATGAACGCCCTGGCTCTGGAGGCGGATACTCAGTCGCCAGAAGGGCTGAGCCAACTGTTGCAAGAGGTCACCCTTGGCTTGATGCGCTACAGCGACTACTGGGCCTATGGCCATGCCCAAGCGGAGAAGCTGCCCCTCTCCCGCGCCGAATCCCTGTTCTATCAAGCCTCTTTACAAGAACGGAGCAAGTTCAGCGTCGAAAGCCTCAGCAACCGCAACAACCAGATCCAACAAGTCTCCCAAGCGGCGCTGCAGCGATCTGCTGCTGGGATCCCAGATGTTGGCGAGTACCTGCTGGTAACTCTACTGGTTGCGTATCGTGGTAACTTGGGTACACTACCTGTAGTTAACTCCATGGCGGATCTGCGGCAGTGCCTGTTGCAGCTGGCTTCGATTCCGGCAGATCGGATTGTGGCCATCGAAGTGCTGTGGACGCCGCAGTTGGAGGGAGACACCCTGTCGGCAGAGGCGCTGTTGACCGAGTACCCGGAAATGCGGCTCCTCTGAGAGCCTTTGGGCGATAGACGGCAACTGTTGGCTGAGTGTCTCAACTCCTCGGGATCCCCGCCGCTCAGGCTAGGGAGGTTGTATGTCCGGGTTAGATGCTTCAGCGGGCAGAGGCCGTCGTTCCCCTTGGGCATGGTCTGGCCAAGTCAAGCAGGCAGATTCTCTGTTGGATGAGCTGTTCGAGGATTTGGAGAACAGCTTGGAAGAGGGGCTGTCAGAAGCCGGCGAATATCCTTACCTCGGCACACGGCCCCCACTGCCTTCCCGGCGCTTCTCTGCTGCCGGAGGATTACTGCTGGGTATGGCTTTGGCCGCTACCTTGGTGGCAGGGCTGGCTTTTTGGATGACCCTGCGCCCGCGGGCGGTGGTTTTTTCGCAGGCCACTCGGGATCCCTTGGCTGAGGCACCCAATTCTTCCCATTCCGATGCTCACCAGGAGCCCTTGCTTCCCACTGCTGCTGATGTGGATGAAAACCCCAAAGCTCCACCTGAGGATTCTGCAAAGGCTGTCTTGGTCGAACCGGCAAAACCGCCGACTGTTGCCGCTCCTCTTGCTTCAAGAGGGGCTGGTCTTCCCTCTCCCCCCAGGGTACCTGCGCCTCCGGTGCCAGCGCGGATCCCACCCCAGCCTGTGCCGCAGATGAAGCTGGTGGGATTGATCCACGATCCAGGTGCCCCCAAGGCTCTGATCTTGATCGACAACGTAGTACGTCAGGTGGCTGTTGGCCATGCGGTGAAAGCAGAGTGGCGGGTTACCTCCATCAGCCCCTACGGTGTGAGGGTGAGCAATGGTGCTCAAAGCGTTACCTTGCAGTTGGGGCTGTCGCAGCGGATCTGAATCACCTGGATAGGGATCCCTGCTGGGTTGAGCAGCGCCTGGAGGGTGGGAGATTGGATTGAAGGAGAAGGGGCAGATGAAATTCGCCAAGCTGGGGCGAATGAGCCGCTGCAGAGTGGGAGTGGGCTTAGTTCTGGGATACCTCTGTCTCGGGCTGTTGGCTTGTCGCAGCACACCCCCCCTCTCAGAATCCCCCTCTGGGATCCCGGCGGCCTATGCTGACCGCCCGCAACTGCAAGGGGAGGCAGTGGTGGAGCTGGAGGTGCAAACTGCTGAGGGGGTAGGCAAGGTGATCCTGGAGATCCACGGGGAAGCGGCACCCCTGACCGGCGGCCAGTTCGTGGATTTGGTTCAGCGGGGCTTTTACAATGGCCTCACCTTCCATCGGGTGGAAAAGGATCCGCAGCCTTTTGTGGTGCAGGGTGGGGATCCCCGTGGTGACGGCACAGGGGGTGCAACAGAGCCGGGGAGCAACCGCCTGCGCACCATCCCCCTGGAAATTCAGCTGCGTGGGGAACCCTACCCCCGCTACAACACCTTGATCCAGGATCCCGCTGCTCTGAGTAAGCTGCTCTTGCCCCATCGCTTGGGGGCGGTGGCCATGGCCCGTTCCAGCCCACTTGACTCGGCCTCTTCCCAGTTTTACATCACCCTCGCTGCTCTGCCGATTTTGGATGGGCGCTATGCCGTGTTCGGCTACGTCATCGAGGGGATGGAGTGGGTGGATCGCCTGCAGGTGGGAGATGTGATCCGCTCGGCGCGGGTGCTGGAAGGAGCGGACTTGCTCAGGGTTCCGGGATCCCACTCGGAAAGAGCAGATCAGGCAGAGGATCCCGGCGGTTTATGATAGGCAGCAACTCTGCTGCTGGTTTGGTTGTTGTGGCTCTGGCTTTTGTCGTGGGGAAGGGAGAGTTTTGCGCTCGCCCCCTCCGCCAACATCTGGGCACCCCTTCATGCAAGAAGACGCTTTTTCTCCCCTGGAGCCCCTAGACGAGCTGCCACCTCACTCGCCGCCGGAGGTGGATGTGGAGCTGATGCTGCAGCAGTTGCAGGATCCGGATCCCTATTTGCGGATGCAGGCGGCCCGCGCTTTTTGTGAGATCGAAGAACCCCGCGCCGTTAAACCCCTGCTGGCCCTAGTCCGGGATCCCTGCCCGTTGGTGCGGGTGGGAGCAGCCTATGCCCTAGGTCGGAATCCGGATCCCGCTGAGGTGGAGGTGCTGATCGAGGGCTTGCGCTGGGATTGGAACGGCTATGTGCGCAAAGGTTTGGTGTGGGCGTTGGGCAATGCCAAGGATCCGCGCGCCTACCCGGTGTTGCTGGAAGTGTTGGCCGGGGATATCGCGGCAGTGCGATTGTGGGCTGCCAGTGCCCTCGGACAATTGGCTCAGGCGCAAGTGTTGCCCGGCCCGGCATTGCATGAGGTGGCCGCAGCTCTCTGCCGGGGTTTGGCTCAAGATCCAATCGCGGCGGTACGCGGCAACTGTGCCTGGAGCTTAGGGATCCTGGGGCAACAGGTGAAACTGGCTCTCGAGGATCCCGTTGTTTACACGATGCTAACAAGGCAATTGCTGACCAGCGCCAGTCGCGATCCCGATTGGGGGGTGCGGGATGACGCGCGGCTTGCCCTACAAAAGTTGGCGGATCCCGATTTGCTGGAGCATGACTCTAGTCAATAATAAGCTCAACTATACTGAAAATAATGTATAATATGTTCAGTGCGGATTACTACCAGTTGATCTTTCTGTTTACTTTCGAGTCTGCCAACATGGTAGCCAAAGCAAAGCAGAAAATTGGTAGTAAGACGACACGGAAACTGCGCTTTGGGTATTCTACTCAAAGCTTTGCGGGATACCGCCATTCTGTTTGGACTCCGTCCCGCTAACGCGAATGGAAACAAACAGAATGCTATCGCTGCATAGTTGAACAGTGATGTTCAGCAGTGTTCAGCGTAAATGTATCAGCAACTGGATAACCTCAGCTGATCGTTATAGTCATTTTTAAACTAGATTGAGACACTCCCCAAGCATTCCACGCTGCTGCCCCTACTCCCAGCCTCGGTGCCAGAGGGAGAGGGGAGCTAGACGAAAATGTTTCATTCCCGTTTAACGAACCAGATCGAGTGTCACCGAACCAGATCGAGGAGCCAAGCAAAGTAGAAGCGGCTGCGAATGGTTTGTCGCTGCTGCACTTTCCAGCCCCATTCGGTTAGTTGGCTCACCAAGGTCGCCTCTCGGTGTTGATAGGCGCGGGTGGTTTTGCTGGGGCCGGGGAAGAACTCTCCCACTTTCTTCAGCAGCGTCAGCCAGGGGGTTTTGGGGGCAAAACTGAAGATCAGGCGGGACCGAGCCAGGCGGGTCAGGTGCTTTAGCATGCGCAGGGCCTCGGCTTCAGGGTAGTGGATCATCACATCGAGGCAGATGACGACATCGTATTCCCCTGTCAATTCCTCCAGATCCGAGACCCAAAATTGGGGGTTGTCTGTGGATCCCAGCTCCATTTGCTGGCGGCGGCGTGCTTCGTTCACCATTTGTTCCGAGATGTCGCTGGCGAACACCTGCGCCCCTCTGGTGGCCAAGGGCAAACTGAGGCTGCCCACCCCGCATCCGGCATCACAAATGCGTAAACCGGAGGGATCCCCCAACCACTGCAACACCGTCTCTACCGTGCGGGCATGGCCAAGGCGGATGTCTTTTTGGACGAAATTGACTTCTTCTTCGCCATAGATGCGCCGCCAGCGCTCGAAGCCAACGGAGTTGAAATAATCGCGGACAATGGTTTTTTCCTGCATAGAACTTCCGGCTAGGGATCCGGCGAGAGAAAAGAGGAACGCTCTGCTTTTCTTCGCCAACGCGCATCCCATTCTACCCCGAGGCCCCGTAACCCTCTGCATCGTTGCCCTAGGATTGTATTAGAATTAACTCGCATGCCTTGGATGTTGCCCCATGACCGAAGCTGAGATTGCCCAAGCGTTGCAGGCTCGGTTGGCTGCCCCGGTCAGAATTGCGGTCAAACGCCGCCAAGGTCATCTACACGTTCTTCTGAATCGATCCTCCTCGGCCCGAGTGGACTACCCCCATCTCATGGAACGGGTGCGGGTGGAGCTCAGGGCGTTGGGCTTGCCCGGCTTAGAGCAGGTCACGGTGTACGGGCGTGAGTCGGGACATTCTGAATACGAGTGGGAGCAAACGGCCCCCTTGTTGAACCCGCTGCTGGCCTCAGAAGAAACCACGGTTCTGTTGGAAAAAAAAGGCGACTTCTTGTTGCAGGATCTAACAGTTGTTGCCCCAGATTCGGTCAACTCAAAGCCTGAACCTGCGCCGGAGAATCCTGTCGGGAAAACCGACATAGGCAGCAGGTCCCGCATCTCCTGGGTGTGGCTGGGGGGAGCTGTACTGATTGTTGGAATTGGGGTGATTCTTTTGCTGGTTGCCCTTCTCTGAAAGAGCTGGGTAAAGGTTCTTGTTCTTGTCTTGGGAAAAGCCTCAGGGAGCGTTGCCGAGAGTCGCCGATGAACTTTGAGGATGCCGGGATCCGGTCAATTGGGCTTTTTGCAAGGCATCCTGCAGCATCCGCTCCACCAACTCGGTGAACGTCCACCCCAGAGCTGCCGCCGCATCGGGACAGAGGGAAGTGGGGGTCATGCCGGGCAGTGTATTCACCTCCAACACCCAAGGATTTTCCTCGGGATCCACCCGCAGATCCACCCGCGCCAAGCCTTCGCACCCCAACGCCTGGTAGGCCTTCAGACCTGCCGCCTCACAGCGGGCCAACCCTGCCGGGCTGAGGGAACAGGGGATCAAATGCCGCGAGCCACCGGGTGCGTACTTGGCTTCGTAGTCGTAGAAGTCGCCTTGGGCGGGGATGATCTCAATGGCCGGAAGAACTTGGCCGGACAAGATCGAGAGGGTGATCTCCTTTCCGGGAACATAGCGCTCCAGAAAAATCCGCGACGAGACTGAGCGGGCCAACTCCAGCCCCTGAGCAAATGACCTCTCATCCCGGACAATGCTGATGCCCACCGTCGAGCCGTTGTTGCTAGGCTTAATCACCAGTGGGGATCCCAACTCTGCCGCACAGTCAGCCCAAGTGAGGGGGCTTTGGTCGTCCCAAACCTGCCAATCGGGGGTAGGGATCCCCGCGGCGCGAAAGATCTGCTTGGAGACCAGCTTATCCATGGCCAGAGCACTGGCCAGGGGCCCGGATCCCTGGTAGGGCAGGCCCAGCCAGTCCAGCATTCCCTGTACCACCCCATCCTCGCCACCAGGGCCATGCAAGGCAATCCAAACGAAGTCGCAGCCGGCTTGCCGTTCCTGCCAAAGGCGCAGAGGCAGATCCTCATCTGGGTCGATTACCTTGACCCGATGGCCCAGGTCCTCCAAAGCCCGTTTGCAGACTTTACCCGTTACCCAAGAGACTTGACGTTCTGCCGAACGCCCCCCCGCCAAGACAACAATGTTCATGGCCTAACCCCAAAGCACTCCCCACCCTCAACAACCGGCACCAAGATACCAGCATACCTTCACCCTACCCTACGAAGGGGGCCGCCGGCGGCGCAAGAACTCGGGAATATCTAAGCCTCCAGACATCGGCGGCTCAGGCTCCGGAGGCTGTCGAGGCGGCAGCCCAGAGCCCGTGGGAGTGGGCTTGGGAACCCCCGACTTGTTGGAGGCAGAAACTTTGGTTGCAGCAGGGATGGCGGCTGGACGGGCTTTCTCCTGGAAACCGGTGGCGATGACCGTGATGCGCACTTCCCCCTGCATGCGCTCGTCTTGGACGGTGCCGAAGATGATGTTGGCCTCGGGATCCACTGCCTCGGCGATGATCTCGGCAGCCACCGTGACCTCATGCAAGGACAAATCCGGCCCACCGGTAATGTTGAAGAGGACACCTTTAGCCCCTTCGATGGAGGTTTCCAAAAGCGGCGAAGATACAGCGGTAATGGCAGCCTCGCGGGCGCGGGACTTGCCGGATCCCATGCCAATTCCCATCAAGGCAGAGCCGGCATCGGCCATCACGCTGCGCACATCGGCAAAATCCACATTGATCATGCCGGGAATGAGAATGATATCCGAGATGCCCTGCACCCCCTGCCGCAGCACATCATCAGCAACGCGAAAAGCCTCTTGGACAGGGGTTTGCTCGGAGATCACCGAAAGCAACTTGTCATTGGGAATTACAATCAGGGTATCAACTGCCTCCCGCAGCGCTTGGATCCCTTCCTCGGCCTGCTTGCTGCGGCGTTTGCCCTCAAAGGAAAAAGGCCGTGTCACCACTCCCACCGTCAGGGCACCACTGGCTTTGGCAATTTGGGCGATGACGGGTGCTCCACCCGTGCCCGTGCCTCCCCCCATGCCGGCGGCAATGAAGACCAGATCTGCCCCTTTGATGGCTGCCGATATTTCTTCGCTGGATTCCTCTGCAGCTTTCTGGCCAATGGCCGGGTTACCACCTGCACCCAAGCCTCGAGTCAGCTTCTGCCCAATTTGCAAGCGGTTCACTGCCGAGGACTGGGCAAGGGCCTGCGCATCGGTGTTGACGCTCCAAAACTCGACGCCCACAAGGTTGCTGGCCGCCATCCGACTGACCGCGTTGCCACCCCCACCCCCCACGCCTACAACCTTAATCTTTGCGGCATTGCTCGGCATGATCTCCTCTGGACGATCCGCCGCTCTGGTCTGAGATCCGTTCCTCTCATACTCGGCATGAGAGCCTTCTCCCCTGTGGCGCTCATTCCAATGGGAAGGCGCAGACTGGGCTGAACCCAACCCTTGCCCAGGATTGAGAGGATGGATGTCTGACCAATTGGATGGCATGTCAGCTCTCACAATAACTTAAATTCTGGCAAATATCGAATATGCTAGCTGATTTAATATAGAGCAACTCCCTCCAGATGCCAACGCTGCCGACGTTTGTGAATCTTCCCGCTGAATACGGCCCTCCTAAAGACGCCTGTCGGCAGAATCTCAGGTAGCCTTTCTTGCCTAGAGGCATTTCTCTCTGAACTTGTCTCGAAGCTTTTGTGTGTAAGAATAGGTGTTCTCGAATACTTAGACCCTTGCAGGGGAAGAAGGGTCCAAAGGGAGGTTTCGGTACAAGAGTCTGGCCCTAGTTAAGGCCCAGTTAAGGCGAAGAGTTCCCTATCCAGCCAAAGGCTGATAGAGCGCCACTTTGTAGAACTGAGGCTTTGGCATCCTGTAGAGATTCAGGGATCCGGACTTGCATTCAGCTAGAAATTGCAGGAGCCCCGCACTGTACCCGTAGGGTCGATGTCGGGAGGAATGCTATAATAATGCTGCGGACACCAGAAACGGTTGTTTAAGGCACTGGTAACGGTCGATTGGGGGTGCTGTAAACCACCCCAGAGGCTCGTGGTTGGCTTGCCAACTGCAGGGCTACTAAAAGCCCGCTCCGTACCGCCTAGCGGTTGATGTCGGGTAGTTTACACCAGCTCTAGGTGGATCTCCGCTTTTAGCCGTTGGGGGAGGGAAATTTTGAATACATCCCCCTGATTCATTTCCTGGGCACCTTTCATGCTGGCCAGGGCTTCCACCACTTCTTCGGAGTTGGCGGTTAGCACCACAACGGGGCGCTCGCAGGCAATGGGGAAATCGTGCCACGTGCCGAGGTGCAGCAGCAGCCCATGCCCGGCAGGGAATCGTAGGGCTTGTACTTTGTCGAGATCGGGAGCTTCTTTGGGATGGTTGGGAGGAGCCATCACCATGATGAACGGCTCTTGCCCCAGGCCGACAAACAACTGGGTCATACGCATGTGGCGCTCCAGCCAGAGCACAGGTGGATATCCGGGCAGGATCTTAGCCGTACGGATAACGGCTCTGCCGGTGTATTGAAAGTCGATGTTTTGTCCTTCCAGGACACGCCCCTGATAAAAGGGGATCCCCAGCCCAGGATTGGCCACATCGTCCCCTATAAGTTGGCCGAAGGGTTGCACATTTTCTGGGGTGGCATCCACAATCGGCACCCGGACAACGGTGGTGGCAGTTGCAGTCGTGCTCATGGTTTGCATCCTCGCTCTTGATTGGACTGGGGTCAATTGGATTGGAGTCAGGCTTTCTATCTTAATTAATTGTCTTATTGAGATTAATTGTCTTATTGAGAGCAATGGGTAAAGAAACGGTTTTCCCGGTAACGGTCTATACATCTTTGATTCTTATTTATTCTTAACTTTTAATTCTTAACTTTGTTCTTCTCGAGGGCTTTGCGGGTTAAACCACCGCTCGATGATGTGGCGAATTTGCCGGGCGGCAGTGCCATCGCCAAAGGGGTTTTGGGCTTGGGCCATGCGGGCATAGGCTTGTGGGTCTGTGAGCAATTCTCGGGCTGCCTTCAGGATCTTTTTGGGGTGTGTGCCTACCAGGCGGGCGGTGCCGGCAGCAATCGCTTCAGGACGTTCGGTGGTCTGCCGCAGCACCAGCACCGGTTTGCCCAGGGCAGGGGCCTCTTCTTGAATGCCGCCGGAGTCGCTGAGGATGAGGGTACAGCGCTGCATGGCGCTCACCCAGAGGGGATAGTCCAGAGGCTCAGTGAGAAAAGCCCGCTCATGGGATCCCAACAGGGCTTGCAGGGGATCCCGCACCAAGGGGTTGGGATGGAGGGGCAAGAGAAGGGCAGTATCGGGAAACTCGGCCAAAATCTGCAGCAGAGCCTTGCCGATGGCAGTTAAGGGATCCCCCCAATTTTCCCGCCGGTGCACGGTAACCAACAGGACACGGTAGCGCTGCCAGTCCAGCCCGGGAATGGGGCAGGGGATCCCTTGGGAGGCCACTTGCAGTAGGGCGTCGATGACAGTGTTGCCGGTGCAATGGATGGATCCCACCACGTGGCTTCGCTTCAGGTTGTCAACGGCTTGGGGGGTAGGGGCAAAGTGCAGGCTGGCCAACTGGGAGATCAGGCGGCGATTGGCCTCTTCGGGGAAAGGATTGTAGAGATCATCGGTGCGCAGTCCGGCTTCCACATGCCCAACCGGGATCCGGTGGTAAAAAGCTGCCAAGGCGGCAGCGAAGGCGGTGGTGGTATCTCCCTGCACCAAAACCAGTTGAGGATGTTGCTCTTGAAAGTAGAGTTCTAGGCCCCGCAAGGTGGCTTCGGTGATGTCCGTCAAGCTTTGGCGGGGGCGCATGATCGCCAGATCCCGATCCGCTTGCAGACCGAATAGCCGCATCACCTGATCCACCATTTCCCGGTGTTGTCCGGTCAAGATCAGCTCGGTGCGCAGATGGGGACTGGCACGCAGAGCTTGGATCACCGGGGCCAGCTTAATGGCTTCGGGCCGTGTGCCCAAGATCACGGCAACGAGGGGAAGAGAGGCCATAAGCTCAAGGACATCGGCACCTGTAGGAGATGGGAAGCGCAGCTCATTGAAGCAAGGCCACCAACAAACCACTAACAAAAACCACTAACAAAACAGAGGCGGCGAAGGGCGTGGGTTGCTCAAGGTCGCAAGCCACCGGGGTGTGGACTCTGCTGAGTCAGGCTGAGGGCAATGTCGAGACGAGAGGAACCACAAGGGGGCTATTGCTGCTCACCCCGATCTTACCCCTCCAGCTGCCCCACCAATTTTTCACCGGATGAGCTGGAGAAAAAGGGTTGACGGGATCCCACTCCTGCAACTAGCCTAAAGGGAGCTGAAGAGATCCTCTTCTAGCTGTCCGGGTTGTTTCGGTTAACCTTTTTGGAGGAAAACGTTCAACAGCATGGACGCTTCCGGTAGTTGTAGCGCCAGCCACCAGTGGATGGTCTTCGAGGAGCACGTTCTTGAAGATTGGGCTCTTACTGGTGTCTTCCTTTTCCCCGCTGACAGCTTCTGTCGTCGCTTGAGAGGATCCCGTTTCGCCAACGCGAAGGGGTGGGAGAGTTTTCCCGGCTAGCTTTTGACTTGGGTGGCTCTCTCAGTCGGCGACGAACAGATGAGCTGAGCAGAGCCTTACCTGAGCAATGGGTTTGTGCAGCCCTGTTCAGAAAAGGGGAGATCAGGAGTAATTCCGAGGGGATTCCCCTTGACTTTCCCGTTGCGGGTTTTGAGGTTTCCGCAGGCCTGGGGATCCCTTGGAGTCCCTCTTATCGGCTTGGGCGCTTGCGATCCAAGCTGGGCTTGGAGGCCTGGCGCTAGACCTACGGCTTGCTGCGCGGCCATCCAAGGGTTTCAGGGCTTCCCTGTGAGCCTCGGAGCACCGGTTGGCTGTTGACCTCCTGGTTCTCTTCATCCCGGCTGACCCCAACGTTCGGAGGTTTATCATGCGGCACAACGTTCTTCGCGATCTCCTAACCCCTGCTTCCTTGGAAGCCGCCAAGCGAGAGGCCAACCGCGCTCCCATTGCCGAGCTGGTACAGCAGTTGATGGAGATTTCACCTCGGCAGCGGGTACTGGCTTTTCGCTTGCTGGAAAAAGACAGAGCCATTGCAGTGTTTGAGTATCTGCGGCCCGAAGAGCAGGCCGATCTCATTCGCAGCATGGAAAGCCCAGAAGTGATCCAGCTCATAGAAGCTCTGCCACCTGATGAGCGGGTACGTCTGTTTGAGGAGTTGCCGGCCAAAGTAACCAAGCGCCTCATTGCCAACCTCAGCCCAGAAGCTCGGGAAGCAGTGAATATCTTGCTGGGTTATCCAGAGCGCAGTGCCGGTCGGCTGATGAACCTGCGCTACTTGTCGGTACGGGATACCATCACCGTCGGGGCTGCTCTGGCCAGCGTGCGGGACTCTCAACTGGGAGACGATGAGCTGGATGTGATTTTTGTGGTGGACGATCAGCGGTTCTACAAAGGTTTGGTTCGCACCGTGCGCCTCGTGAAAGCAGATCCGGATTTGCCCATTCGGGAGCTGATTGAGGGATCGGATATTTTTGCTCGGGTTACCGACCGGGATCTCCAGGCAGCCCGTTTGCTCAAAGATTCCGGCTTGCCGGCCATTCCGGTGGTGGATACGGAAGGGCGCTTGGTGGGAGATATCACCTTTGAAGATGTCATCAACTTGGTGGAAGAAGAAGCCACCGACGCCGCTCTGGCCCAAGCAGGGGTGGGCAACTTGCTCAGCCGAGACAAGGTTTGGAGCGAGCGCCTGGTTAAAGGCTCCCGTTGGTATGCCGTCCGCCTGCGCATCACGTTTTTAATCATCACCTTGATTGGCGGCATGGTGGTGGGGGGAGTGATCCAAACCTTTCAGGAAGTGTTGGAGGCGGTGACGGCAGCGGCTATTTTCATCCCCTTGGTCATGGATATGGGCGGTAATGTCGGCACCCAATCTACGACCATCTTTGCCCGTGGCTTGGCTTGGGGCCACATCAACGTGCGGCAGTTTCTCCCCTATTTGCTGCGGGAAGCCAGCATCGGCGCCATTATTGGCGGGATCCTAGGAGTTGCGGCTGGGGTGATTGCCTACTTCTGGCAGGGGGCACCCAATGGGATCCCACAATTGGGTCTAGCGGTGGGCTTGGCTCTGGCCATTGTCCTCACTTTGGGGGCTATCTTGGGCGCCATTTTGCCCTGGGTGATGTTAAAGCTGGGCTTTGACCACGCTCCGGGAGCGGATCCTTTTATCACCACCATTAAAGACTTCACCGGCCTCTGGGTGTATTTCACCCTGGTGGCTTGGCTAGTCGGGGTTGAAGTGGCGCTCTAGGGCTGCGCCGGCGCTGGATCCAGGGGGCACCTCACCGGCAAAGCGCGTTCCAGGAACGAATAATCCAGCCCTTCTTGAGAAATCAGCCTTTCAGAGTCTCGCCACAAGGCCATCGCGACGGCGGCGCAGAGCACTTTTACGAGGTGTCCTTTGACCAACGAAGGGTTACAGCAAACATTTAGGAGGTGTGCCATGACCTTGAAAGTTCTATCTCCCTTGGCTGCTGCTCAATTTCGGTCACGGCTGCAGCAGTATGCCTATCGGGTGGGCATAACCTGTGCTTTAGAAACAGGTGGTAAGCTGGCCCCAGAATCCGCCTTTGCTCAACTGGAAGCCCTCTGGCAAACCTTGCAACAGGAAGCCACTGCCCTTGGGATCCCAGATGAGGATGGCTAAACTTTATCCTTTCACGAGAACCGGAGCATGACCTGGATTGACTTCACCTTGCGTTTGGCCGTTGCCTTTGTCCTGGGATCCCTCATTGGCCTGGAGCGACAGTGGCGGCAGCGCATGGCCGGCTTGCGCACCAATACCCTGGTGGCCACGGGTGCAGCTTTGTTTGTCATGCTCTCGGTTCTCACCCCTGATGAAAGCAGCCCGACCCGTATTGCGGCCCAAGTGGTATCGGGGATTGGCTTTTTGGCCGGTGGCGTGATCCTCAAGGAAGGAGCCAGCGTCCGTGGCCTGAACACCGCCGCCACCATCTGGTGTGCAGCCGCGGTGGGAGCCTTTGCCGGATCGGGGTACATTCCCCAAGCTGCCATTGGAGCCGCAGCTGTGTTGATCTCCAACGTTGTGCTGCGTCCACTGGGCTACCGCATCAACCAGCAGCCTTTGAAAGGCACAGAACTGGAACTGGTCTATGAGTGTTCGTTCATCTGCAAAAGCCAAGCAGAGGCCCACATCCGCGCCTTGCTCTTGCAAGGCATAGCTCCCACCCATCTCAAACTGCGCGCCCTCTACAGCGAAGACCTGGAGGACAAGCCCGATCTGGTCAAAGTCGAAGCAGAGCTGGTCACCCAAACCCGCGATGACCAAGCCCTGGAACTTGTCGTCAGCCGCCTCAGCCTAGATCCAGGCGTGATCACTGCCCGATGGCGGATCATCGAACAGGAATTTGGGTAAACTACCCGACTCCGACCGCTAAGCGGTACGGAGCGGGCTTTCAGTAGCCCTGAGCCTGCTCTGCCCTACCAGAGAACAAAACAGGCCCGAACCTCTAGGCTGGTTTACAGCAGCCCCCAAAAGCGCAATCACATTCGCACCATTCAAATCCGCATCCCCTTCCCATCCACAGTGCCCACACTTGAACGACTTGCCACTGCGGTAGGATTGCGCAGGATCGGGATGAATGTGCAAACACCGGTGGCAGGTCTGCGACGTGTAGGCAGGCGGAACAAGAATCAGAGCAACCCCCGCACGCAGAGCCTTGTACTCCAAAAATTGACGGAGTTGATAAAACGCCCAACTATTTGCCCGCCTACGCTCTGTCTTGCTGCGTGGCTGTTGATTGACCCTTTCCCGATCGCGCCAGCGGGACGGAGTCCTTATCCCTGTCAAGTCTTCCAGAGCAAGAGCGCTATTTGTCGCCTTTGCCCTAGAGACAATAGCTTTGGAGATGCGATGATTGACCCACGCCTGAAAGCGTCTCTCCTTGCCAGACAGCCGTTGCAACAGTTGACGGCATCTGCGCCGCGAACTGCGGGTGCCCTTACTGGCTTTGCGTTGGAGTGCCGCCCTCAGCTTGGAGTAGTGGTCGCGGACTCGGTTCAACTGCTGTCCATTCCAGTTGTCCCCCTCTGACGTATGGGCGATATCCGTCCTGCCCAAGTCCACCCCGATCACCCTGTCGGTATCTTGTTGCTTGGGCGGGTTTTTCTCTACGCAAATCTGGATGTAGTAGGAGCCGTCCTTCCGCTGGACTAGGGTGGCCGATTTGGGGTTAGAACCAGCCAGCATCCCACGCTGGTAGTTGCCAATGGCTAGTTCAAAGCGCTCTCTCCCTTCCACCGTGGTCAGCGACACCGTCCAGTCTTTTTGACGGAACGAGAAGATGCGTGCGTCGTAGGTAACGAACCCACGCTTGAACTCTTTAACCGGACGGTTGCGCTGTCTCGCCACTTTGCGAGCGCCTGCCACCCGTCTGCACACCTGTTGAGCCAAGTTACTGGACAAGCCGAACCGGGCTCGAATCTCGTAGTAGCAAAGGGATTGCAACTTGACCGCGTTGACGATCTTCTCCGGCGTGTTCTGGTTGACCCAGTTCAAGGCTTGGCCAAAAGCCTCCATCGTCGCGTCCAATTTGGCGGCTTGTGACGGGAACGCCTTGAGCTTACAGGAGACGGTCAGGACTTGGCTCATAAGTTCATTGTACTTCATCAAAGCGCATTCCTCCCGGCACTGACCCTACGGGTACAGTGCGGGGCTCCTGCGATTTCTAGCTGATCCCGGATCCCAGCAGCTCCCAACCGGTCAGCAACGCAAACACCAGAAATAAGCCGCCCCCCACCCAATGCACGGCGCGTTCAGAGATGTGAGCTGCTAAAAAACGACCTCCCACCACCGCCAGCCCTACCATCAGACCATGACCCAGGGTTGCCCCCGCCCAGACACTGAATCCCGGATGGGTGGCGGCTAGGGAAACGGTAGCAATCTGGGTTTTATCCCCGAACTCGGCTAGGGCGATCAAACTAAAGGCTTCCCAGACGATGGCCCTAACCCCCCCGCGGCCAACTCCTTTTGCTTCTGCCTGCATCACTTGTCTGAGGGCTTCCTCTTCTTCTGGTAATGCCTGTTGAGGTGGCATTCTGCACGCTTGCCAGAGCATTCTCAAGCCAAAAACGGCGAAAACCCCAGCCGATAGCACCCGCACGCCCAAGGGTGGCAGTAGCTTAAAAAGCACTTGCCCGGTTCCTACCGCTAGCAGGTTCATCATCGCTAAAGCCAGCCATGTCCCCAGAAAAACCCAGCGGCGTGGGTGGCGCATCGCCAAAATCAAGGGGGTAAAAAAGGTTTTGTCCCCAAATTCCGCTACCGTCACCAGCAGCAAACTCGATAAAAAACCGGCCCACATTTTCTAGCCTCCAACCTCTCTTGTGTGTGGAATCGGTTCACACCTAGAGGTGAAGGCTGGGAAAGTCAGACGGACTCACCAAGCTCACCTCCGCGTGAACTCAGTGAAAGTCTCGTCACCAAAGCAGCCTGCCGGGCTTGCTTTGTCTCTTGCACCGGGCTGTTTTTAGCCAGTATGTCGATGCAGAGGGCGGTAAGCCGCCTGACTACTCCCTTTCCGTCTGAATGGTAGCATGCTGAGCTCCCAGTGGGAGTAGTTCATTCAAGCATTCAAGAAAAGCTCTCCAATGGGATCCCCCAAAGCTCGCCGTGCCTGGGCCGCTATTGGTGCCGCGCATCGCTGCGCCATTGTGAAGGAGAGGCAGGCTATTATGGTCTCGGTTCAGGAGAAAATCAGGGGAAAACCACGTGGATGCAAAGTTAGTCTTGGTGGGGGTTGCTCTTGTCCTCTCTCTGGCAAGTTTCTACTTCGGCACCCGCAACGGCTTTTACGACACCGACAAGTATCACGGCAATGGCTCTGCTCATTAGAGTCGGGCGCTGGTGATTTTTTTATGGATCCCTTGCCCAGAAGGGCTTCCCTCCAGAATACAGGCGACGCCGGAGAGGACTGGGTGCGGCAATATCTCTGTCAGCAGGGCTGGCAGATCCTGGCCCAGCGGTGGCGCTGCCCTTGGGGCGAGCTGGATCTGGTTGCCCACAAAGCTGATGTGCTGATTTTCGTAGAGGTGAAAACCCGTAGCCCCGGTAGCTGGGATCGAGGTGGGCTTTTGGCGGTTGGGATCCCTAAGCAGCAACGCTTGATCCGGGCTGCCCAAGCCTTCTTGAGCCAGCATCCCCACCTCTCCGAGTTGTCCTGCCGTTTTGATGTTGCGCTGATAGAACGTCGGGCCTCCAGGGAAGGGGTAAGCTATGCTTTGGTTGACTACCTGCCAGCGGCTTTTGAGATTTGTTGAAGCAAACTTATCTCACTTGTCAAGGCCATCTGCACCAGTACAATTGCCGTTTTGCCGCTATTGCCAAACGCTCAGTTTGTCTTTTTGGCTCTGCCCAATGCTGCCATCATCCAACAATTTCGGCAACTGCCAAATAAGCTCCAAAGTGCGAGATGGCATCGATGCTTCTTGAAATGCTTAACCCAAAGATTTCCGGTTTTTAACTGATTTTTAACTGTCTCTTGAGTTGCATTTCCGTTGATCAGCATCGCTGTGCCGAGCCGATCTTAACAGCTCTACGATGCAGATCTCAGACAGGATAGGCAAGATTTGCATCGAGACTGTCAGTAGAAAGAATCTTTACAGACAAAATATTGTTTATCCTGAGAAGAGGGGTTTGTGTTTTTGAGGATTGGGCCTATGTATGCGGAGCAACCCAAGGGGGGATCCTCCAGCAGCTGGAAGCGCCGTCAGTTGAAGCTGGCCAACGTCGCTGCTGGGTTTGCCTCGGCAGTACAGCCGATCTTTGCCCAAACCATCATCACCGATAGCGAAGGATTGGAAGCCGGCCCCGTCACCATTCCCACCCCAGATGGCGAGATCCCTGGCTATCGTGCCAAGCCGACCGGCTCTGGCCCTTTTCCACTGGTTTTGGTGGTGCAAGAGATCTTTGGTGTACACGAGCACATTCAAGACATTTGTCGCCGCTTGGGGAAGTTGGGCTATGTGGCAGTGGCTCCCGAGCTGTTTTTCCGGCAGGGGGATGTTTCTCAGCTGCAGAGCCTTGAGGAGATTCGCGCCATCGTCTCCCAGGTGCCCGATGCTCAGGTGATGTCGGATTTGGATGCGGCGGTGGATTGGGCAATTGGCAACTCAGGTGCGGATCCAGAGCGGGTGGGCATTACTGGCTTTTGCTGGGGTGGTCGAATCACTTGGTTGTACGCGGCTCACCGACCCGGCTTGAAGGCGGGTGTTGCCTGGTACGGTCGTTTGGTGGGAGAGTCCACACCCTTAACCCCAAGGCATCCGCTGGATGTGGCAGCCAGCCTGAAGGCACCTGTGTTGGGTTTGTATGGTGGTGCAGATACCAGCATTCCCTTGGAAACGGTGGAGCAAATGAAGTCAGCTCTGGAAGCTTGCGGAGATCCATCGCAGTTGATCATCTACCCGGATGCTCCCCACGCCTTTTTTGCCGATTATCGCCCCACCTATCGCCCAGAAGCGGCTGGTGACGCTTGGGAACGGTTGCAGGCTTGGTTTCGAGAACACGGCTTGGCCCAGGGATCCCGGTCTCAATGATGGGATCTCATCTGTTCCCGTCGGCAGGACGGAGTCTTTTTTTGACTGCGCCGAAGGCAGAGCTTGGGGCAAGCTGGTATATTCCTAGCCATCTCAGGGAAACAGCATGAAAGCGCATGAGTTCTGGGCCCGTACCGACAGCCAAGGTCAACTGATTTTGCCCATGCGGGCGCAGGAACAATTGCCCAAAGATCGAGTTGTGCGGGTGCTGGTGTTGGTAGATGAGCAGAAGCTGGCTCCGGCGGATCCTTCACAGGAGCAGTTGCCCACTGCCTCGCCAGATGAGGAGCATCTTTGGTATGGAGCTCCCACCGTTCCCTACGATGGCATTTAGCGCATGGGATCTTGGCCGGACAGCCGCCAGCGGTTTAGGCGTGAGAGGGTATCTGCATCCAAGTAGGCATCAATGCCCCGCTTGCTCGATAGCCGTTTTGGTTGGACGCGCCGGATCTGCTGCTGGGCCTGCTGCACTTCATCCCACAGTTGTTCTGCCGAGACCCATTCGGCGTTGTAGCCGCCAATCACCAACTGCTGGACACGATCGGAGGTAGCCACCCGTACCCGACACCCATCCCTCTGCAACTGGGCACACAGCCGTTCAATACAACTGTCGGCGGTCTCGCCATAGGAGGTATACAGGATCTCGATACCCGCAGGGGAGCGCTCTTGCCGGGCTGGAGTGGGTTGGGCGTAGGCATCGTACACCACGGTCGCCTGGTAGCCCCGGAAGGCCACATAGTTGGCCAAAGATTCCACCAAGCGCAGACGGGCCAATTCCATCAGGGAGCGACGCGCTAACTGGCTCAGGGTGGGCCAAGCTCCGATGATGTTGTAGCCATCAACCAAGAGGAAGGTGGGAGAGGAGGCTTGCATGGATGGCGGTGGATCCCTTGTCCGGGATCACACTTCTTAATCTTAATCTTTATCTTATTTTTAATCTTAGTACCCAGCCTTAAAGGTTACCCCACTACTCCGAATGCTCCGATACTTTCCCGGTTGTGAGCAGATCACGGTCTGCGCTGAATCCAATAGGTGGTGAACAGTTCGCCACTGGCCTGTTTCTGAATTTTGCCCCCCAAGGCTGCGATGCGCCGCTCCCACTCCGTTAGGGGGGTGAAAATCGGTTCGGTGCCTTTGAATAGCTCGATGAGGCCCCATTGTTCCGCCCACACCGAGTCGGGATTGACCACTTCAATAATCACAGGTGCAGTCGGTCGCAACACTCGCATCAACTCTGCCCAAACCGCGTCGAAGTACTCAATCGGGTAGTAGTACAAAAATCCGGTGGCAATGGCCAGATCAAATTGCTCCGACTCGTAGTTTTCTAAATGGTGGGCGGATCCCTGTTGCATTGACTTGAACAGCTTGGAGTTAAGCTGGGGTGCCCGCGAGCGAATAAAGCGCACAATCTCACCGCTCAGCTCATGGCCGTAAAAGTAGGCTTGCCAATCGTTCCAGGGATAGGTCAGGAAGCTTACCCCACAGCCCAAATCCAAACAGGCTTCCCGTTTTTTGGGGGCACGCAGTTGCCAAAAGGGGATCCCGAGGCGCTCTTGCAGGTGATCCCGCTGCTGGGCTTGCCAAAAAGGCAGTTGCTCCAGGTCTGGGGGAAGTTGCCAACCTGGCCGACCCAGTTGAATTTCCAGCTCCCGATTGAAGCGAGCAGCTACGGCAGCAAGGTAGGGATCCCAGCGTTCCCCGGTTTGTGGTAGCTCCATTTGCTGATGGCTTTGTCGTGGATGGTTGTGGACTTAACTTGCACTTAACCTACACTACCAGGACTCTCGGCCCGTAGGCTCCCGGCTGCAGGGATCCATTTACCCAACTGTGGCTGCCGAGGATGGTGCCTGCCGGAATCTGAGCTTGGGATCCCAGCCGGGTGTGGGCGCCAATGTAGCAGGGGGCGTGCAGTTGAGCGCTGGGATGGATCTCAGCCGTTTTGTGCACCCATATCCCCGGCGCCTGTTGCTGCACATTTTCTAAGGGAAAATCCGTCATTCGACCCAGGAGAATGTCCAGTTGGCCGTGGTAGTAGCTGGCCGGCGTGCCCAGATCCCGCCAGTAGCCTGCGTGGAGATAAGCTTGCAGCCGGTGCCCTTGCCTGAGCAAATCGGGGAAGACACGCCGCTCAAAGCTGAGGGGATCCCCACTGGGGTAGTCTTTAAAAATGGCCGGATCCAAGACATAGGTGCCGGCGTTGATCGTGTCGGTGGTGAGGGTGAGGGCTTCTGCAGGGGTGGGTTTTTCCCGAAAAGATTGGATCTGGCCCCCTTCCCCAACTTCCACCAGGCCATAGGCGGTGATATCTTCCACGCGGGCGAGGGTGAGGGTGGCAATGGCCTTGCTCTGCACATGACATTGCATCAACGCCTGCAAATCCAGATCCGTGAGGATGTCGGCATTGAAAACCACCAAGGGATCCCCGGTGAAATAGGGCTGAGCCAGCACCAAGGCTCCCGCCGTATCCAAAGGCGTCTCTTCAGGAATGTAGCGGAGCTTCACCCCCAAAGCAGCGCCATCTCCCAGAGCAGCCTCAATTTGTTGGCCCAGATAACCCACGCTGAGCAAAATATCTGTCAGGCCGGCTCGGCGGCAGCGCCCGATCAGCCACTCCAAAAAGGGCACATCCAAAAGGGGCAACAAAGGCTTAGGCTGCAAAAAGGTAAAAGGCCGTAAGCGAGTTCCTTTCCCACCCGCCAAGATCACCGCTTGCATAACCACCCTCAACCCCGTTCTCTTCCAAAGATATTGACATCCTCTCCGCCCAATTGCTAAGGGGGATCCATTGGGTCGAGCCAAATGTTTTCTGCTACCCAGAACGTCGATTCTCCGTTGCCCACAGAGGGATACGGATTGCCCCCCCGGGCAACACAGCACGAGTCTTGATCGCAAGTCTCAGGGGATGCCTTTCTGGAGGAGATATTTCAATCTCAATTGGGATTCATAAGCTCAATCCTGAGACAGTTGATTTGCCTTTTTTAGAGCATGTTTGGAGAATTGCGACCCGCTCGCCCCAGTCGGGAATAGCCACCCAAAGCGGCAGTGTCAGGTGATACTACCTTGCAACGGGAATTGTGACAGCCTTGGATAGCTTGGATGGATTCCAATGGGTTTGCCCTTCACCTTCATCTGAGGTTTTGCCGATGTCTGTTTCTCGACGCCGATCCCTACAAGCCCTTTGCTTGACCCTGGCCGGATGCTGGGCTCTAGGCACACACCAGGGATCCCTGCTGGCCCAAGGTAGCGATTTGTTGGCTCAAGTTCAAGAGCGGGGGGTGCTCCGGATTTCCACCGACTCCAATTACCGGCCTCAGAGCTACCTCAATCCCGACGGCAGTTGGGAAGGATTTGACGTGGATGTGGCGCGCGAGATCGCCAAGCGCTTGGGGGTAAAGGCTGAGTTTTTGGATATCAACTTTGATGTCATCACCGCCGGATCTTGGAATGGCCGCTGGGATGTCAATGTCGGGTCGATGACCGTAACTGCCGAGCGCCAGAAAGCTCTGCTGTTTACCATTCCCTACTACTACACCCCCGCCAGCTTCGTGGTCCACCAAGCCTCGACCCTGACCGATATCGCCGCCTTGGAAGGAAAGCGAGTCGGGGTGGGCACCGCCACCACCTACCAAGCCTACCTGGAGGGCAACCTCACTCTGGAAGGAGAGACCATCCAAGTTCCGGCCCCGCGGGTGGACATTCGCATCTACGACACCGATAGCCTGGCTCTGCAGGATTTGGCACTGGGGGATGGCACCCGCCTGGATGCAGTCTTGACAGCTTTGCCGACGGCTGAAAACGCCATTCGGGAAGGGCTGCCCCTGAAAACTCTGGGGGATCCGGTCTACTATGAAGCCTTGGCTGTGGCCTTGGATCGCTCCAGCCCTGCCCCTTCCGAGAGCTTGCAAGCCAAAATTAACGAAATCTTAGAATCCATGCATGCGGACGGCACGCTAACAGCCCTCTCGAAGCGGTATTACGGCATTGATCTGACGAAAAAAGCTGAGTGAGCAAAGACTCTATCCCACTGGAGCAGCCCATTTACCCACCGCCCCGGATTCGAAAAGGGATCCCGTTCCCGGTGGCCCAGGGGTTGTGGTTGGTTTTGTGGCTGCTGTTGTTGGTGTTCACCTTCAGCGGGGTACAGTTGGAGTTGGCCGGGATCCCCATCCGTACCTTGCGTCTCAACGGCAACTTTGTGCGCGAGTGGTGGTGGTTTATCTCGCAAGGGGTGGGCACTACTTTTCAACTGTCCTTGGTCTCCATCCTCTGTGCCACCACCTTGGCCTTTTTGTCGGCACTGGCGGGCCTCTCCCAAATTGCCCCTCTGAGCAGCCTCTCCGCTCTGTATGTCTCGTTGATGCGAGGCACACCTCTATTTCTGCAGTTTTTGTTCATCTACCAGGCTTTGCCGCAACTGGGTCTGGTGTTCGGCTCGTTCACTTCGGCGGTGCTGGCCTTGAGCCTGAACTATGGCGCCTACATGAGCGAGATCTTCCGGGCCGGGATCCAAGCCATTCCCGTCGGGCAGCGGGAAGCTGCCTATGCCCTGGGGCTTAAGCCCTGGCAAACCCTGTGGTGCATCATTTTGCCGCAAGCTTTTCGAATTGTCTTACCGGACATTGGCAACCAATTCATCGCCATGCAGAAAGACACTGCCCTGGCCAGTGCCATTGCTTTGCAGGAGTTGATGGGCCGGGCTCGACAGGCGGGTTTGCCGCGCCAGCACTTCTTCGAGGCTTTGGTGGTGGCAGCGCTGTGGTACTGGCTGCTGACGTTAATCTTGTCATTTTTCCAGGGACGCTTGGAACGGTACCTGGCCCGCTAGAGGAGCCTGACTCTAATCCGGCCATTACTTTGGTGTCTGCTTGCATACGTTTGTGGTTGCCCACAAAGACCGGCTGTGCCGTTCGCGATAGCAGGGGGCTCCAAAAACAGCCAGAAAGCTGGGGGACATCATCCTGCACTGACCTGCCGCAGTGGGTGAAAGAGGATCCCTGCCACCTCAAGCGGAATGCCATTCAAGAGGCAGGGTTGGCCTTTCGAGAGAGCAAAGACCCGAAGTTTCGCAGCGTCAGAGATCAGAGCTTTGCGGGATACTGCCATTCTGTTTGGCAACGAGCAGGATGCAATCGCTGCAGCCCTGGGCAACAGTGTATGGCTTCGCCATGCAAGCCATAGCCATTCCAAACTGGATTGGGACACTCCCCAAGCGTTCCGCGCTGCTTCCGCGACCACTCCCAGGGGAAGAGGGAAGTTAGGAAGCGATGCAACTTAAAGCTGTTCGTCAGGCTGGGCTCAATAGCACTTCCAGAGTTTGCCCAAAACAGTCTTCTCGTCCACGGCACAAGCCGCGACGTTCTTCAGGGCCAAAGCTAAAGGTAGAATCCAGGGCCAGGCCCAACCTCTATCGTAGCCGGCTAAGCCTGTTGGGCAGGTTTCTCAGGACGGGTTTCTCAGAAAGTATCCCATTTCCAGCCTGACAGTCTTTGTTCAGAGCAGAAAGTGGTAAGCCTACGGCACCGCACCGCTGCTGATAACGAGCTATACTCAGGTGCTGCTGGAGAGGCTGCTGGGGCCGGCCATAATGGGAAAACGCCATCCTGGCTGTGGCGGAATCCTTTGCGAGAGCTTGCCTGCATCCATGCTGGAACACGACATTGTCATCATCGGGGGAGGGCTGGCCGGTTGCCGAGCGGCTTTGGAGGTTATGCGACGGGATCCCAGCCTCGACCTGGCCTTGGTGTCCAAAACCCATCCCATTCGCAGCCACTCGGTAGCAGCCCAAGGGGGCATTGCCGCCGCCTTACAAAATGTTGATCCGCAAGATTCCTGGGAGGCTCATGCCTTCGATACCGTCAAGGGATCCGACTACCTAGCGGATCAAGATGCGGTGGAGATTCTAGCCCGGGAAGCCCCTGAGGTGATCATCGACCTAGAACACTTGGGGGTCTTGTTCTCCCGCCTGCCGGATGGCCGCATTGCCCAGCGGGCCTTTGGGGGACACAGCCACCCGCGCACCTGCTATGCCGCCGACAAAACTGGGCAGGCCATTCTACACGAGTTGGTGAGCAACCTCAAGCGCTTTGGGGTCAAACTCTACAGCGAATGGTATGTGCTGGATCTGATCCTGGAGGACAACCAAGTCCAGGGCGTAGTGATGTTGGAGCAGGCCAGCGGACGGCTGGAAGTGCTGCGGGCCAAGGCGGTTATGTTGGCTACAGGCGGCTATGGGCGCATCTACAACTCCACGTCCAACGACTTTGCTTCCACCGGCGATGGCATGGCAATGGTGGCGCGGGCCGGCCTGCCTCTGCAGGATATGGAGTTTGTGCAGTTTCATCCCACGGGCCTGTATCCGGTGGGGGTGTTGATCTCAGAGGCAGTGCGTGGAGAGGGGGCCTATCTGATCAATGGGAAGGGGGAGCGCTTTATGGCCGCCTATGCCCCCAGCCAGATGGAATTGGCCCCACGGGACATCACCTCGCGGGCGATTGTTACGGAGGTGCGGGCCGGGCGCGGTATTGACGGCAAAGATTTTGTCTACTTAGACCTGCGGCATCTGGGGGCAGAAAAGATCCACACTCGGCTGCCCTTCTGTTGGGAGGAGGCCCATCGCCACTTGGGCATCGATGCGGTTGTCGATCCCATTCCGGTGCGACCGACGGTGCACTACTGCATGGGTGGGATCCCGGTGACGGTGGATGGGCAGGTGTTGCGGGATGTCCAAACCCGTGTGGAAGGGCTGTTCGCTGCCGGTGAAACGGCCTGTGTTTCGGTGCATGGGGCCAACCGGCTGGGCAGCAACTCTCTCCTGGAGTGCGTTGTTTTCGGGCGGCGCACAGGGGCAGCCATGGTAGAAGCCGTCAGAGGTCGAGCCTTGCCGAAAGTGGACGAGGGATCCCTGCTCAAACAGGCCGCCGGGCGGATCACAAGGCTGCTAGAACGATCAGGGAAGAGCCGCATTGATCAGGTGCGGCGGCAATTTCAAGATTGCATGACCGAGCATTGTGGGGTCTACCGCACCGAATCGGTTCTCCAAGAGGGGATCCAAACATGGCAACAGATCCGCCAGCGTTACGAGCGGGATTTGCATTTGGACGATCGGGGCAAGGTGTGGAACACCGAGCTGATCGAAGCGCTGGAGCTGGACAACCTCATGACGGTGGGGGCCTTGATCCTCGCCAGCGCCCTGGAACGGCGGGAAAGCCGTGGCTCCCACGCGCGGGAAGATTACCCCCAACGGGATGATCAACGGTTTTTACAACACACCTTGGCTGCCTTTCGCGAGGGATCCCCTCAGATCAGCTATCGCCCCGTGGTGATCACCCGGTTTCCCCCTCAGGAGCGAAAATACTAACTTTCCAGAGGCCTCCCAGGCCGATTAGGATTGCTCTATCGTTCCCGTTAGCAGGATGGAGCCCCTTTCAAAATTATCCAATATCTAGGGATTCCATCTTCGCCAGCTTGAAATCTCGTCTACTGCCGGAGGGCCAGCCATGCAAGAAACCCTGGAGAAAGCAGCCGTCGCCCTGCAAGCGGAGCTGAATCTGGAGCCTTTTTGGATGCCCTTTACGGCCAATCGGCAATTTAAAGCCAACCCGCGCCTGTTGGTTGCCGCCCGAGACATGTACTACACCAGCCACGATGGCCGCCAAATCCTAGATGGGACTGCCGGGCTGTGGTGTGTGAATGCCGGCCACTGTCGTCCCCCAATTGTGGAAGCGATCCAACAGCAGGTGGCCCAACTGGACTACGCCCCAGCTTTTCAAATGGGCCATCCCAAAGCCTTTCAACTGGCAGAGCAGCTCATCCAGCTCACTCCTGCCGGACTGGATCACGTTTTTTTCACCAACTCTGGCTCTGAGGCGGTGGATACGGCCCTGAAAATGGCCATCGCCTACCATCGCTTACGCGGACAGGGATCCCGGCAGCGGCTGATTGGCCGAGAACGGGGCTACCACGGCGTTGGCTTTGGGGGCATCTCGGTCGGGGGCATCTCCAACAACCGCAAGTTTTTTGGCAGCCTCATTCCCGGAGTGGATCACCTGCCCCACACCCACAACCTGGAGCAAAACGCCTTTAGCCGCGGCCTGCCTCGCTGGGGATCTCACTTGGCAGAAGACTTGGAGCGGATCGTCGCTCTCCACGATGCCAGCACGATTGCAGCGGTGATCGTAGAGCCGGTTGCCGGTTCAACGGGGGTGTTGCTGCCGCCGGTGGGCTATTTGGAAAAGCTGCGGGCCATTTGCGACAAATACGGCATTCTGCTCATCTTCGATGAGGTGATCACCGGCTTTGGGCGTCTGGGATCCCCTTTTGCGGCCAATTACTTTGGGGTGGTGCCGGATCTGATTTGCTGTGCCAAGGGCCTCACCAATGGCACCATCCCGATGGGCGCAGTGATCGTCAAGCAAGAGATCTACAGCGCCTTCATGGAGGCTGCTGGTTCCGCTGATGACCTGCACCGTCCAGGGGACAACAGCAGGACGCTGTCCTGGAGCCCCATCGAGTTTTTCCACGGCTACACCTACTCCGGCCACCCAGTTGCCAGTGCCGCCGGCTTGGCTACCCTGAACCTGTATCGAGAAGAAGGCTTGTTCGAGCGGGCTGCCAACCTCGCTCCCCTCTGGGAGGAGGCTCTCCATTCCCTGCGCGGCTTGCCTCATGTCATCGATGTGCGCAACCTCGGCTTGGTGGGGGCAATTGAATTGGAAGGGATCCCTGGCCGACCGACAGCGCGGGCTTTTGAAGCTTTTTTGCGCTGCTACGAACGTGGGGTATTGATTCGCACTACAGGTGATACCATTGCCCTTTCCCCGCCTTTGATCATCGAGGAAGCCCATATTGAACACCTGATCGCCACCCTGAAGCGAGTTCTTCAAGAGCTACCTTAGTCCTGAATCGATAAGAGAGACTGCCTGAGGGAGTTAGAAGCTTCTGGGGCTGGGCGTCGGCGAAGGACTGGGAGAGGGACTGGGTCTGGGCGAAGGGGATACCGAGGGAAAGGGATTGGGGGTGCCGGTCGGCGTTGGCGAGGGGGAGGGACTGGGCGCAGGCAACACCCGTAAAGGAGCTTTGGCCGAAGCAATTCGGCCCTGGGTATCCGCCACCATTGCCGTCACCTCATAATCCCCGGTGGGAGCAGAAGTGGGAATGGTGATGGGGATGGTGCCAATGCAGGCTCTGCTGTTGGGCTGACAGCCGACGGCAGCGGCAGTGAAATCAAAGGTGAGGGTGAGGGGGCTTTGTCGGATTTCCACCCGGAAGCTGATGCCGGCCCCCAAACCTGCAGGAGTCGTCACGGCCACCAGCACGTTGAAGGGTACCGTCTGTCGCGCGTCCGTCAGCGACACCACGGCAATCGAAGGCGGCTCTGCCGCAAAGGAAGCGGTGGGAGAGGGGCTGGGAGTGGGGAAAGGATTAAAGAGGGGAGTGGAAGTGGGGGTTGGGGTGAGCAGCGGCGTAGGGACAGGACTGGGGATGACGAAAGGAGTGGGCGTTGGGGCCACCACCGAGATCGGCGTGATGGTAACCGCAGGCTGTTCGCGGGCATCTTCCTGGCAGGCCACCAGTGACAACGACAGAAGAGCGGCCACACTGGTTTTGATCACAGGGGCTGCTAACGTCCAGCTCTGACGGAACCTATGGGGCTGCTGTCTCATGGGGTTTGACTCCTCACAACACAAAGCTTTGGGATCCTGCCGGTTCTGGGAGAGCCGAGCCTTGGTGGTGTCCAACTCAAAAACTCGGCCAGGCTGCTTCTCAGCCACAGCAGCGCTTACACGCTGCTAACACTATAGATAGAGTCTTAGCTTTTTGCAAACCCCACCTGTGGACTCCCCCTTTGGGGGTGAAGCCAGATAGAGGGGAATGACCTGGGCCGAGTTAGACTGGTAAGCGTGACAGCAAGACGAGGATCCATGGCAGCAAGGGCGGGAGCAGAACCATCTTCTGGCTGTGGAGAAGCAGAGGGGCAGACTGCCGTTGGCGTTGATGCCCTGTACCCCTCAGAAAACATCAGCGGGGCGGGGTATGCCCGGGAAGAGCTGCAAGAGGCTTGCGGGGTCTTTGGCATCCTGGCTCCAGGAGAGGATGTGGCCAAGCTGGCCTACTTTGGCCTATTTGCCTTGCAGCATCGCGGCCAAGAATCGGCAGGGATCGCCACTTTTGAGGGATCCTTTTGCCGGGTTCACAAGGCGATGGGCTTGGTCTCCCAGGTCTTCGATGAAGTGAACTTGGCCCAACTGACCGGGGATCTGGCGGTTGGTCACACCCGCTACTCCACCACTGGATCCAGCCGCGTGGCCAATGCTCAGCCGGTGATCGTGGAGACTCGCCTGGGGCCGCTGGCTCTGGCCCACAACGGCAATTTGGTCAATGCGGAAGAGCTGCGGAAGGAACTGGAGGCCGCCGACCGGCACCTAACCAGCAGCACCGACTCCGAGTGTATTGCCCACGCCATTGCCCAGGCGGTGAACCAAGGTCAAGATTGGATCGCGGCCACTTGCCAAGCTTTGCGCCGCTGTCAGGGGGCTTTTAGTCTGGTGATCGGCACGCCAGAGGGCCTGATCGGGGCACGGGATCCCTATGGGGTGCGTCCGCTGGTGTTGGGGCTTTTGAGCAGCAACCCCGCTCTGGATGAGCTGCTGCAGCCGCAGATGCTGGAGATCATCTGTAGCGACGGCACCCTCAGCCACCCCGAGGCCGAGCCGCTGCATTATGTATTGGCTTCAGAAACCTGTGCTTTGGATATCATCGGGGCCGACCCTCTGCGGCAGGTGGAGCCGGGAGAGTTGGTGTGGATCAGCCGTCAGGGGCTGCAATCGGTGCGTTGGGCGGAGGCCACCCCCAAGTTGTGCATCTTCGAGATGATCTACTTCGCCCGCCCCGACAGTTGGATGCACGGGGAAAGCCTCTACTCCTACCGGGTGCGGCTGGGAGAACAACTGGCCAAGGAGGCTCCGGCAGAGGCCGACTGGGTGATCTCCGTTCCCGATTCCGGCACGCCGGCGGCCATTGGCTATGCTCGCCAGTCGGGGATCCCTTACACCGAAGGGCTGATCAAAAATCGCTACGTGGGCCGCACCTTTATCCAGCCCACCCAATCCATGCGGGAGCGGGGCATTCGCATGAAGCTGAACCCCCTGGAAGATGTGCTGGGGGGGAAGCGGATTGTTATTGTGGACGACTCAATTGTGCGGGGCACCACCAGCCAGAAAATCGTCAAGGCCCTGCGCCAGGCGGGGGCTACCCAGGTCCACATGCGCATTTCCAGCCCCCCGGTCACCCATCCCTGCTTCTACGGCATCGATACCGATAGCCAGGATCAATTGATTGCCGCCCAGCATTCCGTAGAGGAAATCGCCGAGAAGATTGGAGTGGATTCTTTGGCCTACCTGAGCTGGGAAGGCATGCTGGCTGCCACGGGCCGGGATCCCAACTCGTTCTGCTCCGCTTGCTTTACCGGCCACTACCCCATCCCCATCCCGGAAGGGCTGAAGCGCTCCAAGCTGGCCCTGGAACTGGTGGCTACTGGCAAGAGCCGCTAGGCTGCTCAGGGATCCCCGCTAGACTGAGAAGAAGAATTGCTTGGGGCAAGCCATGACTTTTCGCCTACGCCAATTGGGGGATCCCATCCTGACGCAAGTGGCCGAGCCGGTGACGGAGTTCAAAACGCCGGCCTTGCAGGATCTTATAGAAGGTATGCTGGCTACCCTGAAAGAGGCGCAGGGGGTGGGCTTGGCTGCTCCTCAGGTGGGATCCCTGCTCCAAGTGCTGATTGTGGCCTCTCGTCCCAATCCCCGCTACCCGGAAGCGCCGCAAATGCAGCCTCTGGTGATGGTTAACCCCCGTCTGCTGGCTTGTAGTGCTGAACAGGTGCTGGGTTGGGAAGGCTGCTTGAGTGTGCCCAATTGCCGTGGTCTGGTGGCCCGCGCCCGCGAAGTGGAGGTGGAGTATTACACTCCAGAAGGCGTTCAGCAAAGGGTGGTCTGGCAGGATTTTCCGGCGCGGATCTTTCAGCACGAATACGATCACCTGATGGGTCGGGTGTTCCTGCAGCGGCAGCCTCGGCAACTGCTTACCGAAGCCCAGTACCAAGCACAGATTTTGGGTCAGCCCGCCTGAGGGATCCCGCCATGCCCTACATGGTTATCTACGACGGCCTCTGCAACCTCTGTGCCACCGGCGTTCAGCTCTTGGAGCAACTGGATCGCGGACGGCAGTTTTGCTATGCCCCCATGCAAGATGCTTCTACCCTGGCCCAATGGGGGATCCCACCGGAGCAGGTGGAGCTGGGGATGATTCTCATCGATCTGGAGCACCCAGAGCGCCGCTGGCAGGGATCCGCTGCCATTGAACAAATTGCCGCCCTTTTGCCGAGCGGGGAGGTGTGGCTGGCTCTGTACCGCAACTTTCCTGGCTTGAAGTTTCTGGGGGATCGGGGCTACGAACAGATCCGGGATCACCGCTACGAGTGGTTTGGCCGCCGCAACACCTTGTATTTGTCTGCCTACCCTGCTTGTGTTGCCTGCCGGGATCCCTTGGCCGAGGCTGAGGGAAAAGCTGCAGCACCAGCCGCCGGCAAGGCAGAAGCAAGCCGATAGCCAAAATGGAAGTTCCCTCTTCCTCAGCTCGCTATCTTGGATCAGGGAATTTGAAAAAGGATTGAATTCCTGTATCAAAGGTTAACCTTTCTAAGGGAATTCCCTGAACTGGTCTTGACCCTCTCTAAGCCCATAGCGAGAATAGGAACAAAGCAGCCAAAGGGGGGATGAGGCGTGCCTACAGTTACTGATAAAGATCTGGGCAATATCGATTGCAGTTTAGAGATCCTCCAGCCGGTTTTGAGAGGCAAGGATCCCAGAAGTGCAAACGGCGCCATCAAATGTTTTAGCCATTACAACGGAAAAGGCAGAGAGCTTCTCCTCCAAACCCTAAACCAACCTCTGGATTGGGAAAAGCAGTTTGCTCTCTGGACAACCCTAATGGATTCGGGTGATCCCCAACTTATCCAAATCGCGAAAGCCTATCCGGTTACCCTTCGTCCGGTGGGAGATCTGGGGGCAAAATTGGAGGCTGGCGAGCGAGATTTCCGCTGGGCGGATTTGAGAAAGGCCAACCTCAGTCAGCGAGATCTGAGTGGGGCAGACTTGAGAGGAGCAAACCTAAACCGCGCGAGACTGAGCCAGGTGAATCTCAGCCATGCCAACCTGAGCGGAGCCAATCTAACTCAAGCAGACCTCAGCGGGGCCGATCTGAACGGAGCCAACCTGAGCGGAGCCAACCTCCTGGGCACCAACCTCATCGGCGCCAGCTTGCTGGGGGCCAACCTAACGGACGCCAACTTGAGGTGGGTTGTCATTTCTCCCAAAACGCAGATGGATCCCAAGTGGCACCTGGTGTGGACAATCATCAACGGCGTTGCCCAGGGGGAAAGCCTAGCCCAAGCCGACTTGAGCGGAGCCAACTTGGAGCGGGCCGACCTGAGGGGAAGAGACCTGACGCGAGCAAATCTCAGAGGGGCGAGGCTGGCCGCGGCCAACTTGAGAGGAGCCAACCTCAGCCAAGCCAACCTCAGCGAGGCCAACTTGGAGGGGGCCGACTTGACTCAGGCCAACCTGCGGGGAGCCAAGCTGGAGCTGGCGAACCTGCGCAGAGTTCTCGTCTCTTCTGAGACACAGCTGGATCCCAAGTGGCGCTTGGTGTGGGAGCTCGTCAACGGCCGTGCTCAGGAAAAAAAACTGAACCACGTTGACTTGAGCAGGGCTATTCTAGAGCGGGCCGACCTGAGGGGAAGAGACCTGACGCGAGCAAATCTCAAAGGGGCGAGGCTGGCCGCGGCCAACTTGAGAGGAGCCAACCTCAGCCAAGCCAACCTCAGCGAGGCCAACTTGGAGGGGGCCGACTTGACTCAGGCCAACCTGCGGGGAGCCAAGCTGGAGCTGGCGAACCTGCGCAGAGTTCTCGTCTCTTCTGAGACACAGCTGGATCCCAAGTGGCGCTTGGTGTGGGAGCTCGTCAACGGCCGTGCTCAGGCAAGAAACCTGATCTATGCCGACCTGAGCAGGGCCAATTTGAGCCAGGCTGACTTGAGCGGAGTCAAGCTTACAGGGGCGAGCTTGGTGGAGGCTGACCTGAGAGGAACTAACCTCAGCGGGGCAAATTTGAGGTGGGCAGAGTTGGGCAAAGCCAATCTGAGTCAGGCGGACTTGAGAGGCGCCAACCTCAGCCAGACCAATCTGAATAAGGCAAACCTGGAGGGAACCAACCTCTGTGGAGCCAGCCTGATCAAGGCTGAACTGGTCAGGGCCAAACTGGTGGGGGCCAAATTGGTCGGCGCCAAGCTCATTGGAGCCAACTTGAGCAAGGCCAGCTTAGTTGGCACCGACCTGAGGGAGGCTAACCTCATCGGCACCAACCTCAGCGAGGCCAAGCTGGGCAGGTCGGGTTTGAACTTGCTTGATGTCAATGCTCCCAGCCCTCTGCGCTACCTGAGCCAAACGGACTTGAGCGGGGCAGATCTGAGGAAAGCCAACCTGAGCCGGGCAGACCTTAGCCAAGTCAAGCTCATCGGAGCTAACCTAAGCCGAGCTTCCCTAAGCAGAGCCGATCTCAGCGGGGCTGACCTGAGCGCAGCTAGCCTCAACAAGGCCAAGCTAGGAGAAGCCAACCTAACCCAGACCAAGCTGGGCAGAGCCAAGTTACGTAACGCTTACCTCAGCGGTGCCGACCTCAGCGGGGCCAACCTGAGGGGGGCAGATCTGAAATTGGCCAACCTGCGACGCTCTATTCTTTCTCCAGAAACTCAGCTCGATGCCAAGTGGCATCTTGTGTGGGAACTGGTCAATGGTCGGCCCGACAACAGAAACCTGGAGGGAGCCGACTTAAGCGGAGCTAACTTGAACTGGATCGACTTGGGCGGAGTCAAGCTGGTCGGCGCCAATTTAAGCGGGGCCAACCTTATTGGAGCCAATCTCAGCGGGGCCGATCTCAGCCGAGCCAATCTCAGCGGGGCCGATCTCAGTTGGGCTGACCTGAGCTATGCCAACTTGGAAGGCTCCAACCTGGATCATGCCACTGTAGAAGGCGCAAACCTCAAAGGCGCAAGACTTGATTTCAAGTGGAAATGGATCTGGCTGTCCCTCTGGCTTAAAGGTTTGGCGAGCATCTGGTTTGACCACCGCGATACCCTCTACCTACCTCCCCCAACTCCTGCAAAACGCTAGCGGGATCCCCTAGCTGACAACCCATGCTACTTGCCCCTAGCCGGCAGCTAAACTGCGGGGAGTCAACAGGAGAGGCGCTGTACTTAAGGGATCCCTTGACGACAGAGCATTAGCCCTAACTCGTTTTGCCCATCTCCAAGATCATCTCCGCCATACTTATGCCTTGCACCTCTGGAACCCCTATTTACAGGCACCGGATTTCTTTCCTTTATTCAAAAGCGGCACGGCCTATCCTGCCACTCTTGAGCTGCCGCCGCTTCAAGCCAATAAGAATGGGCAAAGCCACATTCACCTGGTGATTGGCGAAATCGCTGAAGAGGGGTCAACCGAGGTTGTCTGTACTTCCAGCGGTAAAGTCAGCGAAGGGGATATTGATCTCGTTTTGGAAGAGAAAAAACAATACATCCGCCAAACTGAAATCCTGGAGTTTTACAATCCCTCTGAGACTCTGCAAAACGTCGGTGGCCTGGAAAACCTCAAAGCCTGGATTAGGGGGCGCCGCAACAGCTTCAGTGTTCAGGCCCATGCCTATGGCCTGCCGAGTCCCAAAGGAGTTTTGCTGGTTGGCATTCAGGGCACCGGCAAATCCCTATGTGCCAAAACCATCGCCCGCGAGTGGCGGATGCCTCTGCTCAAGCTGGATGTGGGACGATTGTTTGGAGGCATTGTCGGCGAAAGTGAAAGCCGCGTGCGCCAGATGATCCAAATTGCCGAGGCGATGGCTCCTTGTGTTTTGTGGATCGACGAGCTGGACAAAGCCTTTGGCGGTGTCAACAGCGAATTTTCCGGCGATTCGGGCACCAGCAAGCGCGTCTTCGGCAGCCTGATTACGTGGATGCAAGAAAAGACCAAGCCCGTTTTTATTGTCGCCACTGCCAATAATGTCCGCGTCTTGCCTGCCGAGCTACTTCGCAAGGGCAGATTTGATGAAACTTTTTTTGTGAACTTGCCCAACCAGAGGGAGCGCGAAGAGATTTTTCAAGTCCACATCCGGCGGCTACGGCCCAACCGAGTACGAGACTTTTCCTATACCGACCTGGCTATGGCTACAGAGGATTTCAGCGGAGCGGAAATTGAACAGACTATTTATGACGCCATGCACATGGCCTTTAATCAGGATCCACCCCGCGAGTTCACCCAAGAAGATATCTTGACTGCCATTCAGCAAACGGTTCCTCTAGCTGCTATCGCTCGTGACCAAATTCAAAGCCTGAAAGCATGGGCTGCCGAGTCAGGAGCACGTACTGCCTCTCAAGATCAAGAGTTGATGCAGGAGCTACGGGACATGGCTGGAAGGATAAATTCAGGCCTCCTTGAAGTCGATAGTCCTTCATCCTTTTCCCCTCCGCCTCATGCCTGAGCTGTTTTGGCTGGCTCGCTCTGAAATTGGGCAGCCCTGCGTAGGTTTGGACGCATTTTCTCTCGCAAGATGCGGAAAAGCACCGGTCTCCGCTCTGCTTGAATTTGCCGCCTGTAGGTCAGCTCGCGTAAATCCGTCACCCCAGGAAAGCCCCTGAGCTGCTCAGGTGGCCCCTTATTCGATCAACTTCCGGCAGCTCCCAGGCAGGGCACTGGGATCGGATCCCGCACGTTAGCGTGCAGGACCGATGGTTTTGCACTTTTCGTATCCTTGACTACAGATTTTTTGGTAGGATTGATCGTGTAGAGGTACTGGTATGTAGAGCAGCCTTATGAGTGCAATCGCTGAAATGAGGGGGACAAGTCTCCTGGCCCGCCATCGCCAAAACATAGCAGCCTCCCTGGCCCGTCGTTTGGAAGCAGCTAGGGCGGCCAACAACACCCGCTTGATGGAGCTGCTGAAACAAGAAGAGCGGCAGCTGGCAGCCGAGTACGGCGGCAGGGATCCCTTCTCTTCAGCGCTCTTCAGAGGACTGCGCCACCTTTGGCAGAGCCTGAAGGCAGTCTTGGCGGCCTGCGATGAACTGCGGGTGCGGCAGTGGGTAGATGGCAGCGGCATGGTCTGGTGGTCTGTCCAAGACCCAATCACGGGAGAGCGCCTGTGTACCCATTCCGAGGGGGAGCTCATGGAGTGGATCGAGAAGCACCAGCGAGAGGATTAGTCTTCGCGGCTAGGACTTGCCTGAGCACCAATAGCCAGTGTTTCTCCTGGCGCTTCGTGCGTGTCCCAGTCTTTCCAGCTTGGGGAGGAAGGGAACAAAAAGTTTCACGGCTAGGCCGGGGCAATGGCCACCTGAGAATCCAAATTGATAGGATTACGAAGACTCATCATCTGCTTTAGGGGCCCTGGGATGGTTTGGCAATTGTTGACTTGGCCGGCCCAAAGTTTGCTTTGGCTAGCAGAGCAGATCCAAGAACGCGCCGAAGCACAGCTGGATAGCAAAGAAAACCTGCAAAAAGAACTTACGGCCCTGCAAATTCAGCTAGATTTGGGAGAAATTGACGAAGAAACCTACGCCCGCCGAGAAGAGGAGATTTTGCTGGCCCTGGAAGCCTTAACCCAAGCAGAAGGAGAAGCCGAAGCACACAGTGCTGATGGTGGGCTTGAAAGGGATCCCTGAACATTGCGGAGGGCAGAACATGGGAGAATGAGCTTCTGTACACCCCCATCTTTCCTGGGCTGTTTTCAATGACTGGATCCCATGAAACCTTGGTGCTCCGCGACGAGCAAAACCAGCCTCTCAAGTGCGAGATCCTGCGTCAGGTGGTCATCGACGAGCAGACCTATGCTCTGGTGACTCCCGTTGATGCTGTGATCAAAGTGCTGGTTTGGGAAGGGGAAGAAGAACCCAGCCAAGCAGTGAACGGCGATGCCAACATGGAAGGGATCCTGGACGAGCCGGATCCCGAAGAGCTACAGGCTACCCTGCCCACCATCCAGGCTGTCTTGGGGGAGTTGAACCTCACCTTGCAGCAAAATGGCTTCGACATCCTCACGGTTCAGGGGGAATTGCCCCCAGTCGAAGAGGAAGATGTTTTCGAGCTGGGCGAGAGCGAGGAAGATGCCCAGGAGTTTCAACTGCTAGCTACCTTTTTCTACCAAGAGAAGAAATACGGCATCTTTACCCCCCTCGATCCCGTTTTGCTCTACGCCGCTCTGCCTGACGAAGGGGATCCCTACCTGCTCACCCCCGATGAGCCGCCAGAGCTTTTTGATCAGCTCTATGCCCTGCTGCTGGATCTCGATGAGGAATGGGAAGACGGAGATGACGAAGAAGATGAGGACGAAGATTAGGGGGATCAACCCCTGTTGTTTTGCCGAGTTGGATACTCCTGCCCAGCCAGTCGCCTCGGCGGTGCAGAGCACCATAGGGATAGAGGTGGTGAAACTACCCGGTAAAACTTGCCCAGAGTTTTTCACCAGCCACTCCAGACCCGTCTCAACATCTGTCGGGGGCGTCGGATCTGCGGGCCAAGGGTCAGAATAAGCCAGCCTCAGACCAGCCGCCTGAGCATTGCGTAGCGAAGGAGCAACAGGGATGCAGCCGGTTGATTTAACCACCCTGCGTGCTGTGCTCGCCGATCTAACCCAGGCTAAGACAGGTCGGGATCCAGTGTTGCCTGCCCGCGTGGAATGGATCCAACAGACCGATCTGTGGACGGTGGTCATTGGCTTGCGCACCCTCACTGCCCGCCCCTGCTTGCTGTTGTGCTGGCATCCTCAGGCGGCCCGTCTCCACCTCTGTCAGCCTCCTCCCAAAGAGCCGGATGGCTTTCAATTTAGCCAGTTCCTCCAACGGCACCTGAAGGGTTTGGCTCTGACGGAGCTGGCTCTGCTGGAGGATTGGGAACGGGTGATTGACTTGCGCTTTGCCCCTCGGCCCGGGGATCCCCCTTATCGCCATCTCTACCTGGAGGTGATGGGCAAGCACAGCAATGCCATTTTGGTGGACGAGGCGGGCATGATTTTGGCCAGTGGTCATGGGGTGAGCGAGCGCCAATCGCGGATCCGTCCGGTACAGCCGGGCCTGCCCTACGAGGCTCCTCCGGCCCTAACCGACCCGATCCCGCAGCGATCCGAGCCCTTTTCCTGGTGGCAAGAGCGCGTCGCCCTGATTCCTGGCCCCATCGGCCAACGGCTGTTGCGCTGTTATCGCGGCCTCAGTCGGCACTTGGTGGAAGCGATGTGTCATCAGGCTGGGATCCCGCCGCAAACCCCCAGCGATCACCTCTCTGCCCGCGATTGGCAGGCACTGTTTGCCAGGTGGCAAGACTGGTTAACCCGTCTGGAAACAGGCCAGTTTGACCCAGCTCCCACTCCCCAGGGATACACCGTTCTCGGCTGGGCAAGCGGTGCCGTTCCCGTTAGCGGGACGGAGTCCCTGCAACAACCTTCTCGACTCAATCTGCACCAACTTCTGGAAGGCTACTACCAGGCTCAGCTTAACCGCGAACAGTTTGAGCGAGAGCGCCACCGTCTGCTGCAAAGGGTATCCACCCTGCTGAAAAAGCTCTATCAGCGGCGAGAGCAATTTGAGGCAATGCTGGCCGACTCCACCCAAGCGGAAGCCTCCAAGCAGGCTGCCGACTTGTTGATGGCGCACCTCCACCTTTGGCGGCCAGGGCTGCACCACATCGAGCTGCCGGATTTTGCCAGCGGCCAGACGGTCAAGATCCCTCTCGACCCCGAAAAAAATGCCATTCTCAATGCCCAAGCCTACTACCGCAAGCACCGCAAACAAAAACGGGCCCAGGATGCTATCCGGCCCCTACAAGAGGCGCTTGGCCAAGAGATCCTCTACCTCGAGCAGGTGGAAGCGTCTCTACAGCAGCTGGAAACCTATCGGGATCCCCAAGACTTGACCACCCTCAAGGAAATTGAGACCGAGCTGATTGAACAGCGCTACTTGGAGAGTCCCACTCGCAACAGCGGGACAGAGTCTCTGCGGGCGAGCTCAAAACATGCCTCACCGGCAACCTTCAACCCCCACCGCTTTACCAGCCCCAGTGGCTTCTCCATTTGGGTGGGGCGCAACAACCTGCAAAATGATCAGCTCACCTTTCGCGTGGCTCAGGAACACGATTGGTGGTTTCATGCCCAGGAGATCCCCGGTAGTCATGTGCTGCTGCGCTTGCCCCCCGGGGCTGTAGCAGAAAGCGAAGATCTGCAGGCGGCTGCTGATTTGGCGGCCCATTTCAGCCGCGGTCGCCTCAGCGAACAGGTGCCGGTGGTCTATACCCGCCCGAAACTGGTGTTCAAACCCAAGGGATCCCCGCCCGGCATGGTCGTTTACAAACAGGAGCAGGTGCTTTGGGGGCGGCCCAGCCATGCGCAGCTGCTCATTGCGTCAGCCCTTGGGCCACACTGACGCAACTGGTCACTTCGTTTCTGGCCAAGTGGGCAGGTTCGAGGCATTCAAGGGAGAACTTCGAGGGAGTAAGCGGCGCTGCGGCCATAGCGGCTGGGGTCGTACATTTCTTCTGCCAAAGCAGGAGCCACCTGGAATTGGCCGGGGATCTCCGGACGGAAGAGATAGACAAACTCATGGCGACCCTGCTTGAGCTCGGTGCTGAAAAAGGCCACGCGGTCATCCCGATTCTCTTGGCGGGTCCAAAACCAGTCCCACCAGTAGTCTGGGGCCAAGCCGGTGAACTCTCGCGGATCCTGGGAGGTGATCTCGGCGCCGCTGGGCAGGGGATCCTCGACCACCACGTAGTGGCTGTCCCGCTCGGCTTCCACCGTCAACCGGGCCAGGAGGATTTCTCCGGCCCTTACTGTGTCGCCAGGGCGCAGCGGCTGCTCTCGGTAGCGGATCTCCCCGTTGGGTTGGGGCTGGGGCTGTAGGCGGAAGTAGCTGCGGCTCACCGCAAAGCCTTGGGCTTGAGAGGGCAGAGGGTTGGGGACGAAGGCTTCTCCCCTCAAGCTGTAGTAAAGGGGGCCAGGGCCGGACTTTTCCAGGCGCAGGCTGCTCAGGTTCCCCACTTCTGCGTCAGCCCAATCCAGCCCATAGCGGGGATCCCCAGCGCCGGCCTGCCAGCGACCGAGAAGGGATCCGGTTGTCCCATCCAACACCCGCACCTCGCCGGGGCTGGGAAGCTGCTGCTGCTGGGCCTGGTAGTAGGCAGATAGGCCGAGGAGAGCATCGGCGGTGGCTTTGGTGGTGCGCCAGCGGTTGTTTTGCCGCTGCTGGAGAAGGGCCTCGGCAATCTGGGCAGCCCGGTCATCCTGCAAGCGAACGGCCAATTGCAAAAGCGGGCCGGCCACCTCCATGTCGTCGTAGGTGGAGCGCTCGTGGGTCGCACGAGTTGGAGCAGCCGGGATAAACCAGCGCCCTTGGGGATCCTGTTGCCGCCGCTCCAGAACCTCATCCAGGGCTGCCTGGGCAAGATCCCTCTGGCCCAGTTGCAGGGCGGCCAGCCCTCGGTAGGCCAGGCCAAAGGTGGAGAGCCGCTCCGGCGGCGGCAGGTCGGCAGTCACCAAGGCGGGATCCCAGAGGGCCAGGCTGTAGGCGACAAAAGCCTGTAGATCCGGGGAGAGGGCTTGTGGCTGGGCCAGTTGAGCGGCCAGATAGTCCTGAGCGGCCAGATAGTCCAAGGCCTGCCGCACCCGCCACTCTTTGAGGGCATAGCCAGCAGCTTGGGCAAGGTGATACCCCTGCAGGATGTATCCGGTCAGATAGGGGTTGCTCCGGTCATGGGCCCACCAGCCCCAGCCCCCATCGAAGTTCTGGGATCCCTCCAGTCGCTGCAAGCCGGATCGAAGCACTCGAGGCAGCCGCTCCAGGGTTTGAGAGCGCAGGTTCAAGCCCAACTGCTTGCTGACTTGGGCGACGGCTAGGGCGGGCAAGAAGCGACTCAGGGTTTGCTCGGTGCAGCCGTAGGGGAACTTCACCAGGTAATCCAGCGGCCCCAGCAGGGTTGCTGCCGGGCTAGCGGCCAGTTCCAGGTGAAGCTGCCGGGATCCCGGCACCCAGGTGGCGGGCCAATCCAGCGATAAGTCAAGGCTGCCCTCCTGCACCCGACCCACCTGGGAGAACCGTTGCACAGCGCCGAAAGGCTGGCTGGGGATCCGCAGTTGCAACGCATCTTTCAGCCCATTCCCTTCCGCCCAGACCCGCAGAGAGGTATCTCCGGCCCCCAGAACCTGGAGAGGCCATTCCACCCGCCCCGCTCCTTGGGCCGGCACGGTGAGGCGTTGTCGTTCCGGGCCTTGCAATTTCAAGATCCCACCGGCAGGAACAGGAACTTCCAGCCGCACCTCCACCGCTTGGGCTTGACCCGTGCGGTTTTGCACAATGGCCGCCAAGGTGAGCTGATCCCCCACCCGGAAAAAGCGGGGAGCGGCCAAGCGCACCAACAGGTTTTTGCTAACCGAGACTGTGGCAAGAGCGGATCCCACCTGGGTGTCGGCAGTGGCAGCGCGGGCGGTCAAGCGCCAGGTGGTCAGGTTGTCGGGCCAGCGCACCTGCACCTGAGCCAGGCCATCGGCATCGGTGACCAGATCCGGAAACCAGGCGGCGGTATCGCGAAAGTCCTCCCGCACCTGTCCGGCCAGCTTGTCAGCACCGCCGGGATATTGCTGAGGGAAAGAGGTAGTGGTGGTAACTTGGTTGTACTGGCGCCCATAGAAGAAGCGGCGAATATCCAGGGTGAAGTCGGGTCGCAATAGGTAGAGGGCATTGTCCACAATCCCTAGGCCCACCTCGGCGCTCACCGGCTGCCCTTGGGCATCGCGGGTGCGGATTTGGATTTGGGCGGTCTCGCCCGGTCGATAGGTGGGTTTATCGGTTTGCAGCTCCACCTGCAAAAAGCGATCCAAGGGGGAGACCCGCAGCAGGGCCTCGCTTCGGTACAGCCGCCGCTCTGGGCCGATGGCAGTGGCAGTGACGTAGAGATTGGGACGATAGTCGCCGCGGATGGGCAGCCGCAGCGTGGCCGTATGCCCCTGGAGACGCAGCACCTGCACCTGGTGCAGCCGGGATCCCTCAATGCCCACCAGCACCGCCACATCCGGCAGCGGCGAGACTATCAGGATCTGGGCCTCTTCCCCCACCTGGTAGATCTGCCGATCCGCCACCACTTCCAGGCTGGGCAGGGATCCCCAACTTTGCAGGGGGCTGCCCGGCTCCACCACCCAGAGATAGTCCACCTCCTGCACCCGTTCGCGCCAGCGGTGCGGAGCACTTTGACGGCGGGGATCCCATGCCGTCAACCGCACCCGGTAGTCTCCCGGCTCCAGGTCGGCGGGCAAGCTGAGGGTGAGGCTGCCCTCCCCGTTGACGATCTGAAAAGGCTGCCGCAGCAGGGTACCTTGCCGTTGGTAGGTGCTGCTCTTGGGATCCCAGCGCCAGCGCTCCAGGCTCAGCTCTCCGGTGGCGCTGACGGGGCGGCCATCGTAATCGCGGGCTTGCAGCCGGTAGGTGAGGGTATCCCCCGGAGCCGGCAGATGGCGGTTCACTTCCGCAAACAGAGCAAATTCGCCAGCCGTGACCCAGGCCCGCGCCGATCCTGTTACCGTCCGGCGGCTGATATCGGTCACCTCCACCTCGATGCGCAACTGCTGCACCTCTTGGGGGCCCCAGTAGCTGTCTTCTTCCCAGTTGAGATCCTGCAGCAGGCGATCCAGGCGAAACTCCGCCCGCCCTTGGGCATCCGTCACCCCTTCCCCTTCCGCCACCAACTGGCCGTAGCCGCCGTAGTAGCCCTGCTCCTCTCCCAGGTCGTCGGCGAAATAGTCTTCCTCGGCAGAACGGGGCAACAGCCCATAGCGCAGGCTCCAGTCGGGGCTGCTGTAAACTCGGTAGCGGAGCTGGGCAGCGGCCACCGGCGCGCCGAAAAGATACTCGGCCTCCACCTGCACCTTCAGGGATCCCCCCCGCACCAGCCAAGGTCGGTCGGGCACCACCGCCACCTCAAACTCCGGCTTGCGGTAGGCTTCCACCTGAAAAGAGGTGTATTCGCCGCTGGATCCCTGCGGCCCTGACACCTGCCACTTCAGGCCGTAGCTGCCCAGGGACGCTTCTTCTGGCAGTTGAAACTCCCCATGGACACTGCCAAAAGCATTGGTGGCCAGGGTTTGTTCGCTCAACACATCCCCGTTGGGGGCCGTAAGGGTCAGTTGCACTGCTTGTCCTGGGGGGGGCGGCGTGAGGCGGGTTTGCTCTCGCACCAGGGCGCGGAAATAGACGGTTTGGCCAGGACGGTAGAGGGGACGATCGGTGTAGGCGTAGATCCGGTGGGGCTGGTTCCAGCCATAGGCGTAGCTGCGGGACAAAGCCTGCAGGGTGTTGTCGGCACTGCGGCCATAGACCACCAGGGAAGAACCCTCTCTCGCCGGCAGGCCAAAGCGGGCCAGCCCCTCTGCATCGGTGGTGGCCGTCAGGGGATCCCCCCACTCCCCGAAAACTTGGATCTGGATCCCCGACAGGGGGCGCAGCTCCCGCAGGTGCACCGCCTGCACCACCAACTGGCTGGCATCCTGCTTCTGGATGAGGCCGAGATCGCTCACCAAAAACCAATGGTCGAAACGGGGCAAAGGTGCAGCCGTTTGCGCCAGCGGCTCCCGGCCCTCCGCCTCCACCCAATAGGCCCCCGGCGGCAGGATCCCCAGCTCCAAGGTTTGGGCTGCCCACCCCTCTCCTGGCCGTCGCGGTACCGGCTGCTGCCAACTGCGCACAAGCTCCCGCCGCAGGGTGGGATACAGAGCCGGATCCAGGGAGCCATAGCCAGCATCCGCCAAATCCCGCAAGAGAGGGGATCCCTGCAGCTCTGTCAGGGAAAAGCGATAGAGGCTGAGCTGCACCGAGCCCAGGCTGGTGGCCCGCCACTGCAGCCGCGCCGGTTCTGCGGTCGTGAACACCTGGCTGGTGCTGTAGAGATAGAGACCGGGGGGGACAAGCTGAGGGCGCAAGGTGGGGATCCGAACCGTTGCCCCCTCCCGCACCAGAACGGATCCCTCGCTGCCCACCGTTTCCAGGCCGCTCCCCTGCACCGTCACCTGGTATTCCCCAACAGGCAATCGATCCAAGCGATATTCGCCATCTGCGGTCAAGCTGGCGCTGCGCGTGACCGGGCCGGCGGCGATCACCCGGACGCTCTCCAGAGCTACCCCTGCCGGCAGCTCCACCCGTCCCGCCAGGGATCCCGTCGGCTGTTCGGAAAGCAAAACTGCCAGCCCTACCCCCAAAAACACCACCAGGGCCGCCAACCATCGCCTCAGCATGGGATCCCTCTCCTCCGTTGCTCTGACTTTGCCTCTTTCGACCCAAACTATCGGGAGCCAGCAGCAGAACCTGTGTAGAATTTACCGTCCAACTTCGAGCTACTTCACCAACTCGAACACGTTGAACATGGGCAGGTACATGGCCACGATAATGCAGCCCACCATACCGCCCAGGATCACGATCATCAACGGCTCCAGCAGGCTGGTGAGGGCGCGTACCGCCTCCTCCACCTCCAGCTCGTAGAAATCCGCCGTCTTCATCAGCATCGCGTCCAGCTCCCCTGTCTCTTCCCCCACGCTGATCATCTGAATGGCCATGACTGGGAAGACCTTGGCCTTGTCCAGAGCAGGGGCAATCTGCCCTCCCTCTGAGATGGATTGGCGGGCGGCGTCAATGGCGTTGGCCACCACCTGGTTGCCGGAGGTGTCGCGCACAATTTCCAAGGAAGTCAGCACCGGCACCCCGGAGCGGGTGAGAGCGCCAAAGGTGCGGCAGAAGCGAGCCACCGCCGACTTCTGGATCAGATCCCCGAAGATAGGGAGCTTGAGGGCCAGCGCGTCGATGGTCTCCTTGCCGGCGGGGGTGCGGTAAAAGCGCCGGAAAGCAAAATAGACGGCCCCTAGAAAGCCCACCAGCCCCAAGCTGTACTGGGGCGTGCGCAGGAACTTGCTGATGTTGATGAAAAACTGGGTAAAGGCGGGCAGCTCCCCACCCAAGTCGTTGTAGATGCTCTCAAACGTGGGCAAGATGAACAGCACCATGCCCAAGAAAATCAAGACAGCCAAGATCGTCACCACCACCGGGTAGGTCATGGCTGACTTGATCTGCTTCTGCAGGCGATCCATGTCCTCCAGCAGCTTGGCCAGGCGGTTGAGCACTTCGTCCAGCACGCCGCCCACCTCCCCCGCCTGCACCATGCTGCAGTAGAGGCCGTCGAAGGCGTCGGGATAAGGGCGGATGGAGTCGGAGAGGTTTTTCCCCGCCTCCACCTCCGCTCGGATAGCCCGCAGGTACTTTTTGAGTTTGGGGTTGCCGGTTTGCTCCTCCATGATGGTGAGAGAGCGCACCATCGACACGCCGGCGTTGATCAGGGCAGCGAACTGCCGGGAAAACACCGCCTTGTCGCGAATGTCGATGGATCCCAGCATCGACAAATCGAAAGACGTCTCCAAGGAGAAAAAGGGCTTTTCTTCCTGAATGTCTTCCTGTTTGGCAAAAATCCCGTCTCGGCGCAGCCGTGCACGAACTTCGGTCAAGCTGTTGGCCACCACCGTCAGGCGTACCGGCTGACCGGCCTTTAACCCCCGAACCTTGTAGCGCGGCATGGCTGTACCCCCGGCTAGATCGCTCTAAATAACGAAATGGCTTTAAATGTTTCGCAGGTGCAAAAGAGAAGTCAGCCCAAACCTTGGGCCGATCAACGATCTCTCAGCTAGAGCTTAGCCACAAATTGAGGCAGTGGCTAGAGATCGGCGATGAACCCTCACCCCGGGATCCCAGCACTGCCTGGTGGCAACGAGGTTTAGCGACGGGCGGCAACTGCTGCTGGCCGCTGTTGTTGGGCAGCCGCGGCTGGCGAGGGCCCGGTAACGTTGCCCAAAAGCCGTTGCAACTCCTCGGGGCGAGAGGTCTTAGACATGGCCGTATCGAAGTCGATCTTGCCCTGTAGGTAAAGGTTAGCCAGATCTTGCTCCAGCGTTTTCATGCCCTGCTTGCCCCCCGTCTGGATAGCCGAGTAGATCTGGGCAGTTTTGCCCTCCCGAATCAGGTTGGCAATGGCCGGCGTTACCACCATGATTTCCTGCACCAGCACCCGTCCAGGCTCTCCTGGCTTGGGATTGAGGCGGCGGGCCAGAGTTTGGGAGAAGACGGCCTTGAGGGAGTTGGAGAGCTGCACGCGAATCTGCTGCTGCTGCTCGGGCGGAAACACATCCACCAAGCGATCCACCGTCTGGGCGGCAGAACTGGTGTGTACCGTGGCAAAGCAGAGGTGGCCCGTCTCGGCGGCGGTAATGGCCAACTGGATGGTCTCCAGATCCCGCATCTCCCCGATCAGGATCACATCCGGATCCTCCCGCATCGCTGCCCGCAGGGCATTGGCAAAACTCTTGGTGTCTTCCCCCAGTTGCCGCTGGTGGATGATGCTGCGAATGGGGGTGTAGATGTACTCAATGGGATCCTCGATGGTGAGGATGTGCTCGGCCCGTTCGCGGTTGATCATGTCGATCATGGAAGCCAGCGTAGTCGATTTGCCAGATCCCGTTGGGCCGGTTACCAGCACCAAGCCCCGCGGCAGGCGAGCTGCTTCCTTACACACATCCGGCAGGCCCAGCTTGTCGATGTTGGGGATCTCAGAAGCCAGGGCCCGCATGGCGCAAGCATAGGTGCCGCGATCGCGGTAGACGTTCACGCGGAAGCGCCCGATCCCCCGCACCCCATAGGAGCAGTCCAATTCCCAGTTTTGCTCCAGCTGCTTGCGCTGGTTGTTGTTCAGCATGCTGAAGATCAACCGCTGCACCTCCTCTGCCGAGAGAGGCTCATGCTCTGTCGGCTCAAGGTGACCATTGATGCGGAAGTAGGGGGGCAAACCCGCCGAGATATGAATGTCGGAACCGCCCTTTTGGACGATTGCTTCCATGAGGTCTTCGATCATCAGTTGGGGCATAGGGTTGGGTTCTCCAAAGGCGAGTAGAACTGTCTATCAAAAGAGCCGCCGGCCAAAGCCATGTGAGAAAGGCAACTGTATAGGACTGTTATAGTCGGCACCCCAACATCGTCAAGTGCCAAGCCGACTTCCTAAAACTTCGGGGTCAGGCAATAGGGGCAGTCCATCCAGTCCACATGCAAGGCCGCGCCACAGTTGCGGCAGGTGCTGAGAGCCTTGGCACGGGCCTTCAGCTCGCTTTCCAGACCCTTGTCGGTGAGGGTCACCCGATCCACCTCCTCCAGCGTGGTGAGGCCCTGCTTCACCAGCATCAAACTGTAGGCCAGCAGGGTTTTCATGCCACTTTCCACCGCCGCTTCTTTGATCACCTCCGTGGGGGCCTCTTTGTTGATCAAGTCCGCAAGGCGGTCGTTCATGCGCATGAACTCGTACACCCCTACCCGACCTTTGTAGCCCACGCCCCCACACTTCTCGCAGATGGGCTTGCCGGTGGCCTTGCGCTGCTCCACTTCTTTGGGGGAGAGCTTGTTGGCTTTGTAGAAGGTGAGCTGCTCGCCGTCGCCACTGAGGGTAAGGCCATAGCGGGCCAGCTCCTCCGGCGTGGGGTGGTAGGGGATCCGACATTCGGTACACACCCGGCGCATCAAGCGCTGGGCCAACACCCCCAGCAACGAGCTGGAGATCATAAATGGCTCGATCCCCATCTCCGTCAGACGGGCAATGGCGCCAGGGGCATCGTTGGTGTGCAGCGTGGTCAACACCAAGTGGCCCGTGAGGGAGGCTTCGATGGCGGTTTTGGCCGTCTCGTGGTCGCGGGTTTCCCCCACCAGGATGACATCCGGGTCTTGCCGCAAGAAGGCCCGCAGGATCATGGCAAAGTCCATGCCCTTTTCTCGGATCACCTGCACCTGAGTGATCCCTGGCAGCGAGTATTCAATGGGATCCTCGGCGGTGCTGATGTTGATGCCCGGGTCGTTCACCTCCGCCAGGGCCGAGTAAAGGGTGGTGGTTTTCCCGGATCCCGTTGGCCCGGTCACCAAGATTAGGCCAAAGGGTCGCCTGACAATCTCCTTGAAGCTTTCCAAGGTCTCTGGGTCGGTGATCAGCTTGTCCAGCCCCAGTTGGGTGGCGGAGTTGTCCAGGATCCGCAGCACGATCTTCTCCCCATAGCGGGAGGGCAGGGTGCTGACCCGAAAGTCCACCTTGCGCCCCTTGAAGACCCGCCGAATCCGCCCATCCTGGGGCATGCGCCGCTCGGCAATGTTCAAATTGGACATGATTTTGAAGCGAGCGGTGAGGGCAGGGACGATCTTCTTGGGAAAGTTTTCAAAAGCCTGCCGCAACACCCCATCTTTGCGGAAGCGGATGCGCAGGTATTCTTCTTGTGGCTCGATGTGGATGTCGGACGCCCCATCCTGCAGGGCCTTGACCAGGATCTGGTTGGACAGTTTAATAATCGGGGCATCATCTGCCGATTTGACCTGCTGCTCCAGGGATTCCTCGCCGGCCTCATCGGCAGTCACATCCTCGATGCTGTCCAGATCGATTTCGGCGGTATTGACCACCACCTCTTCTTCCTGTTGGGCAACAGCGTCGTTGATCCCCTTGATGGCCAGCAGCTCCGCCTGCGCATCCATGTAGCGGTTGATCAGGGTCTCGAAATCCCGCTGGGTGAAGACCCGCCGCTGCAGCTTCAGCCCCTGGATGCGGAAGCGCCGTTGAATGTCGTCCAGTGCCTGCAGGTTGTCTGGCTTGACCATCGCCACCGTCACCTGATTGTCTCGACGGCGAATGGGCAAGAACTTGTAGCGGTTGCAGATGTCGAGGGGCAAGATCGAGTCGATCAGCCCAATCATCTCGGAGATCTCCACCGGCTCCAGGTCGACATCCAGGGAGGGGATCCCGTAGATGATTTTCAGTTCAAAGAGCTGCTGCCGTTTGTAAGCCCGCTCCAGGTCAGGGGTGATCTCTTTGCCCACGATATCCTTGACCACCAGAGCCAGGGCCTTGCTGTTGCCCTCTCGATCCGCTTTGAGGGCGTTTTGGATGTCCTGGATCTGCTTATCGTCGGCAAAGCCCAGCTCCTTTAACTTGCGGCCAAAGGGGGTAATGCTGACGTTGGCGATGGCCAGAGCTTTGCTGGCAGCGCCGGCGCGGCGCGAGGTAAAGGGAGGGGAAGGAAGATCGCTCATGCTGGCGGGTCACCCACAATGCCTCTATTTCACTGCACTTGGCTGCTAAGGGTCAACGGTAAAGATACATAAGTCTGGACTTCCCAGAGGCCGCCAACCCTGGGCTTACTATGCCCCAACTCGGCTCAAATCTCGCATTCACATCCATCTCGTCCCCTAAGCCTCGCAGACCAACGCTTGCGACCGCTGGGTCCAGTAAAGATTTTCGCCGTAATCGACAGGGCAGTCGATGAGGGTGGGCACCGGCTGCTCGAGGGCCTGCTTCAGGATGGGGATCAGCTCGGCAGCCTTTTCGACGCGGTAGCCCTTGAGGCCCATGCTCTCCGCCAGCTTAACGAAGTCTGGATTGCCGAACTTGACGAAAGCAGCCTCGCCATACTGGTTGTGTTGCTTCCACTCGATCAGCCCATAGCCGCCATCGTTGAAGATGAGAGTTACAAAGGGGGTGCCCACCCTGAGGGCGGTTTCCAGCTCTTGGCAGTTCATCATGAACCCCCCATCTCCGGTCACGGCCACGATGTGGCGGTCGGGATGCACCAATTTGGCGGCCAAGGCCCCCGGAATGGCGATGCCCATGGCGGCAAAGCCGTTGGAGATGAGACAGGTGTTGGGTTTGTCACAGTGGTAGAGGCGGGCCATCCACATCTTGTGGGCGCCGACATCGGAGATGACGATGTCTTCCGGTTGCAGGACTTGGCGCAGGTCGTAGATCAGCTTTTGGGGCTTGATCGGGTAGCTCTGATCCTGGGCATAGCAGGTGTACTCGCGGACGATGTTCTGCCGCAGGCTGAGGCCATAGGGATCCGGCTTGCCCGTGCGATCGCAGCGGCGCAGGATCTCCATGAGGGAGTCGGAAATGTCTCCCACCACCTCCACTTGCGGAATGTAGCTGCTGTCGATTTCTGCGGGCAGGGCAGCGATGTGAACGATGGGGATGGTGCCGTCGGGGTTCCATTTCTTGGGAGAGTACTCGATGAGGTCGTAGCCGACGGCGATCAACAGATCGGTTCGGTCGAAGCCACAACTGATCAGATCCCGCTGTTGCAGGCCAACGGCCCACAAGGACAAGGGGTGGGTGTAGGGGATCACTCCTTTGCCCATGAAGGTGTTGACCACGGGGATGTTCAAGCGGGTGGCAAATTCCGTGAGGGCGCTGCTGGCTTGGGCGCGAATGGCTCCATTGCCGGCCAAAATCAAGGGGTTGCGGGCGCGGGAGATCAGGGACGCCGCTTCGTTCAGGCTTTGATAGGAGGCGTAGGTTTTGTCCAGGCGATCTCTCCTCAAGGGAGTGCCGCTGGCTTCCATGGCGGCGATGTTTTCCGGCAAGTCGATGTGGACGGCCCCGGGCTTCTCGGTTTGGGCCAATTTGAAAGCCTTGCGCACGATCTCCGGGGTGATGCTGGGGCGCACGATCTGGGCATTCCACTTGGTGACGGGGGCAAACATGGCCACCAAATCCAGGTACTGATGGGATTCGATGTGCATGCGGTCGGTGCCGACTTGGCCGGTGATGGCCACTAGGGGTGCTCCATCCAGGTTGGCATCGGCAACTCCGGTCATCAGGTTGGTGGCGCCCGGCCCCAAGGTGGAGAGACACACCCCCGCTCTGCCCGTCAGCCGGCCATAGACATCGGCCATGAAGGCGGCCCCCTGTTCGTGGCGGGTGGTGATAAAGCGAATTGAGGAGCGGCGCAGGGCTTGCAGGACTTCCAGGTTTTCTTCGCCAGGAACGCCGAAGATGTACTGCACCCCCTCATTTTCCAGGCAGCGAACCAGCAGTTCGGCGGTATTCATGGTGGCAAGGGTATGGAGAACGGTGGATCTGGATCCCACCATAGACGGCGGACGGGGCAAGAGATAACTTGTTTTCTGGGCTTGGGGACGGGGGCAGGCTGGGCTGGGAACCAAGCTAAGCTCAAAGGGGCGGCCCAGGCCCAATTGCCCCTCCAAGCTTCCTCTTCTGGAGATGCCCATGCGGCTCTACGTCGAACCTTTCACCGTTCACAAGCGCTACGCCTTGACCATCAGCCGAGGTACCCACAGCGAGACAACCTTGGCTTGGGTGCGGATTGAGGAGGAGGGAGTTGAAGGGTGGGGAGAGGCTTGCCCTTTTTCGGTGAGCGACGACTACCACCAGTCTCTGGACGACATCCTGATGGGCTTGGACGTGGCCAAAGGGATCCTGCGCCGCCATTCCCCCTGGGAGCGCCAGCCAATCGAGGCAGAACTGCTGCGGGCCGGGATCCCTTCGGCAGCGCGGGCAGCGGTGGATATGGCCCTGCACGATTGGATGGGCAAACGGCTGGGGAGGCCCCTGTGGCAGTTGTGGGGGCTGGATCGCTCCCGCATTCCGCCCACGACGATGACGATCGGCATCTCCACCCCGCAGGCGGCCCGCCAGCGCGCCTTGGCCTGGATGGAACAGACCCAAGCGCGGGCTTTTAAGATCAAGCTGGGCAGCGACTCGGGGCTGATGGCGGATCAGAACATGCTGATTGCTGTACAAGAGGTGATCCCGCTGGGATCCCTGATTACGGTAGATGCCAACGGCGCTTGGACGGTGGAACAAACCCTGAGCATGAGCAACTGGCTGGCGGGGCAAGGGGTGAGCTACCTGGAGCAGCCTTTGGAGAGGGGGCAGGAAGCGAAGCTGATCACCCTCTGGCACGAGTCGAAGCTGCCCATTTTTGTGGATGAGAGCTGTATGGACAGCCGCGATATCCCCCCTCTGGTGGATCGCGTCCACGGGATCAACATTAAGCTGATGAAGTGCGGAGGCCTCAGCGAAGCCTGGCGCATGATCCACACCGCCAAAGCCCACGGCCTGCAGGTGATGTTGGGCTGCTACAGCAACACAGCCCTGGGGAATACAGCGGCAGCCCACTTGGCTCCCCTGGTGGATTACCTGGACTTGGATAGCCACCTCAACCTCACCGACGATCCCTTCGCCGGGGCCATCCTGCAGGAGGGCTGCCTGCTCCCCACCGACCGACCGGGCTTGGGGGTAGAGCTGCGGGAGGAATAATGGGAAGGCCGGAATCCCTGTCCAGCGAAAGTCGCGTGGCCATCCTGCTCCACGGGGGGTTGCTGGGGGAGCATGGGAAAACGGGGCTGGGGCTGCTGCGCTACGGCTCCTTCCCGGTGGTGGCGGTGATCGACCGGGAGCAGGCGGGGGGATCCCTGGCCCATCTGACCGGAATAGCCAAAGACATTCCCATCGTGGCCTCGGTGGAGGAGGCGCTGGCCCACCGGCCTGAAGTTCTGGTGATTGGGATCGCCCCTTCAGGGGGGCAGTTGCCGCCAGCATGGCGGGAGGAGTTGGGCCTGGCCCTGCGAGCTGGCCTATCTCTGGTGAATGGGCTGCACACGCCTTTGGCCGAGGATCCCCAGTTTCGGCAGTGGTTGCAGCCGGGGGCCTGGATCTGGGATATTCGCCGCGAGCCCCCCAACCTGTCGGTGGGGAAAGCCCTGGCCCGCACCCTGCCCTGTAAACGGGTGTTGACGGTGGGCACCGACATGAGCGTGGGCAAAATGTCCACCAGCCTAGAGCTGCACCGGGCCAGCCTGAGGCGGGGCCTGCGCTCCCGCTTTTTGGCCACCGGGCAAACTGGGATCCTGATCGGCGGCGAGGGGATCCCTTTGGATGCGGTGCGGGTGGACTATGCCAGTGGGGCGGTGGAGCAACTGATCTTACGCTATGGCTCTGACCACGACATTCTGCACCTGGAAGGTCAGGGATCCCTGCTCAACCCCGCCTCTACGGCCACCTTGCCTCTGTTGCGTGGATCCCAGCCCACCCACCTCATCCTGGTACACCGCGCCGGCCAAACCCACATCAAGGGGATAGACTACGTGCCCATCCCGCCCTTACCCAAGGTGATTGAGCTGTATGAACAGGTGGCGGCAGCTGCCGGGGCCTTTGCCCCCGCGCCCGTGGTGGGGGTTGCCCTCAATACCTTCGGCTGGGAGGAAGAAGCGGCCCTAGAGCAGATCCGCCGGGTGGAAGCCGAGACCGGACGGCCCTGTACGGATGTGGTGCGTTTTGGGGCGGATCCCTTGTTGGAGGCAATTCTGGCGGCAGGATAACTCAGCTAGAAATCGCAGGAGCCCCGCACTGTACCCGTAGGGTCAGTGTCGGGAGGAATGCGGAAGTTATGATAGAACCATGACCCAAGTCCTGACCGTCTCCTGCAAGCTCAAGGTGTCTCAGTCGCAAGCCGCAAAGTTGGATGCGACAACGGATGCCTTTGTGCAGGCGTTGAACTGGGTCAACCAAAACACACCAGAAAAAGTAGTCAACGCAGTCAAACTCCAGTCCCTTTGCTATTACCAGATTCGCGCTCGGTTTGGCTTGTCCAGTAACTTGACTCAGCAGGTCTGCAGACGGCTGGCCGGTGCCCGTAAAGTTGCCCGACAGAAAAACCGTCCGGTCAAAGCGTTCAAGAGAGGCTTTGCGACCTACGATGCCCGTATCTTTTCGTTTCGCGAGAAAGACTGGACGGTGTCGCTGACCACGGTTGGGGGTCGAGAGCGCTTTGAACTAGCCATTGGCAACTACCAGCGTGGGATGCTGGCTGGTTCTAACCCCAAATCGGCCACCCTAGTCCAGCGGAAGGACGGCTCCTACTACATCCAGATTTGCGTAGAGAAAAACCCGCCCAAGCAACAAGATACCGACAGGGTAATCGGGGTGGACTTGGGCAGGACGGATATCGCCCATACGTCAGACGGGGACAATTGGAATGGACAGCAGTTGAACAGAGTCCGAGACCACTACTCCAAGCTGAGGGCGGCACTCCAACGTAAAGCCAGTAAGGGCACCCGCAGTTCGCGGCGCAGATGCCGTCAACTGTTGCAACGGCTGTCTGGCAAGGAGAGACGCTTTCAGGCGTGGGTCAATCATCGAATCTCCAAAGCTATTGTCTCTAGGGCAAAGGCGACAAACAGCGCTCTTGCTCTGGAAGACTTGACAGGGATTCGGGAAAGGGTCAATCAACAGCCACGCAGCAAAGCCGAGCGGCGTAGGACCAACAGTTGGGCGTTCTACCAACTACGTCAGTTTCTGGAGTACAAGGCTCTGCGTGCGGGGGTTGCTCTGATTCTTGTGCCGCCTGCCTACACGTCGCAGACCTGCCACCGGTGTTTGCACATTCATCCCGACCCTGCGCAATCCTATCGCAGTGGTAAGTCGTTCAAGTGTGGGCACTGTGGATGGGAAGGGGATGCGGATTTGAATGGTGCGAATGTGATTGCGCTCTTGGGGGCTGCTGTAAACCAGCCTAGAGGTTCGTGGTTGGCTTGCCAACTGCAGGGCTACCGAAAGCCCGCCCTGTACTGCGAAGCAGTCAGGGTCGGGTAGTTTACATGGTTCCCGGTGCCGTTGTCTTCTCTGAGATGCGATCTCCTCAGCCAGGTATTCTCGATCCAAGTCGCTCCCATTGGCCGGGGGCCAAGAGCTGGGCTTGCTCCTGTGTCCAGAGGTATAAATGGTTTCGTAGAGGGTGTTCATCCCGGTGAGGTCTGCGCAAATCTCCCAGCAAGCCGATGGGTACACCTGCACAGCCAAGATGGGATCCTAGATTCACAGTCTTCCCCAGAACTCCAGATGACAACTCCCCCCGAAAAGCCTGATCCCAAAATGAAATCGGGATCCCTGCCCTCTGCCCTGCGATCCGGGCTGAACATTGCCCTGTTCCTATTCTTGGTGGTGCTGGTTTCCTACTTGGGTCTTAACTTCGTGCTGGCCTTGGTGGACAAGCTCAGGTGACCACTCCGTAAACCGATCCCCCGGCGTCACCCCGTTGCTGCTGGCCCAGATTTGCCAATGGCCCTTTGTCGCCAAGGGCAGGAAAGATACACTGGATTTACAGGACTTAACACCTTCTCTCAGTTGCCCCCTTGCCACCATGAGCCCCCTCTTTTGGTTGAGGCTGCCCTCTTTCTCCTGGCCTTCGCCGGGATCCCTTAAGCTTTATTCCAGATCCTACTCTGGATCTCAACCAGGGCCGACCCTAGCCCGCCGGGATCCTTCCTGGAAGCGTTGGCTGCGCTATCTTTATCTGCGCCTGTTGCGGCTGCAATCGTCGCCGAAAGAAATTGCCCGTGGCTTGGCGGTAGGGGTTTTTGCCGGCTGTTTCCCCATCTTCGGCTTTCAAACGTTGGCCGCTCTGGTGTTGGCTGTTCCGTTTCGGGGCAACAAGCTGGCGGCGGCGGCAGGGACCTGGGTGAGTAACCCCTTCACCTATGTGCCCATCTATGCATTCAACTACCAGGTGGGAGAATGGCTACTGGGATCCCGAACTGTCCTTCCCACCACAGAGCTGGTGGCGGCCACCTGGCAAAACTGGATGCAGTGGGGCTTGGAGATGTCGGGCACGCTGTTTGTCGGCTGTGCGTTTGTCGGTTTTTGGGGATCCCTTGTCAGCTATTTTCTGGGGCTGTGGTTGGTGCAGCGGATTCGTCGGCGGCAGAAAATGGCCGGCAGGGGTCTGTGAATGGGCGCAAGGCGATTCAGAATCCCAACTGAGAACCTAATCCTGGACAGTCTGCAGGTGCAGAGATCCATCCGTTTTCACAGAGCTTTTCACAGATAAGGTCTCATGATGGAAGATATGCGAGCGTTGTTGACAGACCTCAGCCGTCGCTCCCAGCGATGGAGGGAGCAGTTGGGATCCGCTTTGCAGACGGGTATGAACCAGCTCACGCAAGCCCCTCAGCCCATTGTGTTGCTCTCTTCGCGGGAACTGGAGAAAATGCGGCGGGCTTGTCGCCTGGCGGCAGATCTGCTCAAGCACTTGGAGCCGATGGTGCGACCAGGGGTCACCACCCAAGAGCTCAACGACGAGGCCGAGCGGTGGACGCGGGCGCATGGGGCCAAAAGTGCCCCTTTAGGCTACCATGGCTTTCCCAAGTCCATCTGCACCAGCGTCAACCACGTGGTCTGCCACGGCATTCCCAGCCCCAAGCAGATCCTGCGAGAAGGCGACATCATCAACATCGATGTCACCCCGGTTTTGGATGGCTACCACGGCGATACGTCCAAAACCTTCTTTGTCGGACAGCCTTCTGAGCGGGCGCGGCGCTTGGTGGAGGTGACCGAAGAATGTCTGCGGCGGGGCATTGCTGCCGTCAAGCCGGGGGGGAGAGTCGGCGACATTGGCGCTGCCATCCAAGAATATGCCGAGGCCCAGGGCTACAGCGTGGTGCGCGATTTTGTCGGGCATGGGGTGGGACGGCAATTCCACACTGCTCCCCAGATCCCCCACTACGGCGAACGGGGAAAAGGGGAGAAACTCCGCCCCGGCATGGTGTTCACCATCGAGCCGATGATCAACGAGGGCACCTGGGAGGTGAAGGTGCTCTCCGACGGGTGGACGGCGGTCACTTTGGATGGCAAGCTCTCGGCGCAATTTGAACATACGGTCGCCGTTACCGAAACCGGTGTAGAGATCTTGACCCTGCCTTCCCAAAGCCCCTGAGCCGATCATGAACAGCGCCCCCGCTCTCCGCCTGCGCCTCTCCTCCGAGAACCTTCTGCTGCTGCTGGCGGCGGCAGTGGGGTTGGCCACGGGGCTGTTGGTGGTTGGATTTCGCTACTTGATTGGCTGGTGGCGCTATCTGCTGCAGGACACCCTCGTCGATGGCCTCGGCAGGGCTGCAGAACACTATGGCCTGTGGCTGCTGGGATCCTGGACACTGGCTCTGGCGCCGGTGCTGGGGGGCCTGCTGATCGGCGCTTTGGGGGCAGTTGTGCCCTTTCCCAACTTGAGCCTCTCCAGCTTGGTGAGTCCTGCTCGTCCTTTGGCACTTCAGCCCTGGTGGATCCCGCTCAAGCTCTTGGCGGCTGCCATCTCGTTGGGCGCGGGAGCTTCCCTTGGCCCTGAGGCCCCCAGTGTGGAAAGTGGCGCTTTGCTGGGATCCCTGCTGGGGCAAAACCTACGCCTCTCGCGGGAGCGGGTGCAACTGTTGATGGCTGCCGGAGCAGCGGCTGGCCTGGCGGCAGGGTTTAACGCGCCCATTGCCGGGGTGTTTTTGGCGCTGGAGCTGGCTTTGGCCCGCACCTTCACCACTTCTGCTGTCAGTGTGGTGGTGTTGGCGGCGGTGGTCTCCGCCTTGATCGCCCAGGTGGGGTTGGGGGCACAACCCGCTTTTCTTTTGCCCACCATCACCCAGCCGGCTTTTGTCTTGCCGGACTACGAGATCCACAGCTTGCTGGAGGTACCTCTGTATCTCGGCTTGGGCTTTTTGGCCAGCCTGGTTTCTATGGCCTTCAGCTACACCCTGGAGTGGGGCAAGCACCTGTTCAACAGTGGCCCCCTGGCGGCCTGGCCAGCTTGGAGCAAGCCCATTTTGGGGGGCGGGATCCTGGGCTGCGCAGGTTTGGGGATCCCGTTGGCGTTGGGGGTGGGCTATGAAACCATTGAGTCGATTCTGCAGGCCGTTCCCTTTTCTCTTGGCCATCTGGGCCTGCTCCTATTGGGCAAGCTGTTGCTGAGCGCTTTGAGCCTGGGCAGCGGCTTTGTGGGGGGAACCTTTGCCCCGGCTTTGTTCATGGGGGCAGTGCTGGGGGCAGGCTACGGTCAGGTGCTATCTCAAGCTTTGCCCCTGATTGCCTTGTCTCCCCCTGCTGCCTACGCCATGGTGGGCATGGCGGCGGTGTTGGCGGCCAGTGTGCGGGCTCCGCTGACGGCCATTTTGCTGCTGTTTGAGATGACGCGGGACTATCACATTGCGCTGCCGGTGATGGCGGCAGTGGGTTTGAGCATCTGGCTGACGGAGCAGTTGCATTCGCCGGCCATCTACCCTTCCGCCCGTCGCTATCGCCACGCAACGCTTGACGGAGTCCTTGGGCAGGAGCCTAGAGAGCTGACGGTGCAAGAGGTGATGGTGCCCCCATCTCTTTTGCTTCGGCAAGACACACCGCTGCGAGAAGCTCTGGAGAGTTTGCTGCAGCAGAAGTGCCATAGCGCGTTGGTGGTGGACGGACAGGAGCGGCTGCGGGGCATTCTCACCCTGGAAGATCTGGAGCGGGCCTTGGCCCATAAGGAGGCGGCGGAGTTGGCGGAGCTAACCGTACAGGAGGTCAGCCAATCTCCGGTTCTCACCACCTTCCCCGATGAGGCGGTAGCAGTGGCAGCCGAGCCGATGTACGAATACGATTTGCGCCAATTGCCGGTGGTCTCGCGGGAAGACCCGGAGCAGATCGTCGGCCTGTTGGATCGAGAGCGGGTGCTGCTCTCCCAAGAGATTCAATCGGTGCGGCAAGCCCTGGAGTTGGAAGTTCCCCCAGCAGAGAGAGACGCCGGCAGGAACGGACAAGAGGGGATCCCAGATGCTTCTACTGCGCCCGCAGAATAGAGCCCTGCTGTCGGGATCAACGCTGCCGCCCAGAAGGGCAGGTGGGACGCAGCGGGCAGCGGCCACATTCGGGCATGCGGGCCTTGCAAATGCGCTTGCCCAGCCGGACAAAGTTGACGTGCAGGGAATAGGCTTTGCCCCTGGGGATCTGAGGGGAAAGCTGAGCAAAAGTGTCGTCGGGATGTTTGGCCCGCACCAGGCCCAGACGGTTGGCCACTCGATGCACATGGGTATCCACCGGGCAGAGATCCCGACCCAGCCCGAACAACAACACACAGGTGGCGGTCTTCAGCCCCACCCCTTTTAACGAGAGCAGAAAGTCGAGGGCGCCGGCGTCGTCCAGGTCGCGCAGAAAGTCGAGGCTCAGGGATCCCTGTCGTTCTTGAATGGCGGCCAAGATCTCCTGAATGCGGGCTGCTTTAAGGTGGGCTAAGCCGCCGGGGCGAATCACCTGGGCCAGATCTGCCGGGTCGGCAGCCAAGACCGCTTCCCAAGAGGGAAAGGCGGCTTTGAGGGCGCGGAAGGCACGGCTGCTGTTGGCATCGGTGGTGTTCTGGGAAAGGATCGTGCCCACCAACTCGTCCAGGAGATCCGGGCGGGGGGAAAGCCCATCGGGAGCCCGCTGGGGGATCCCAAAGCACTGCTCTAGCCGCATCAACAGCGATTCCATCCTGTCGGCGGGCAGGAGTTCTGCCAGCAGGGTTGGGGACTCCGCCGCTTTGGCGGGCACAGGCAGGCGTTGGGAAAGGCTGTCCAATCTTGGCTGTACCACGGCTTAACGGGCAGAACTCTGGCGGATCTCCTGCAACAGACGGGCGATGGCCTTGCTGGCATTGGGGGGAGCTGTGGCTTGCAAGTGGGCGGCCATTTGGGCAACCACCTGCGGCTGAGCCAACCAGGTCAACACCGTTTGCCGCAGCAAGTCCAGATTCTCTTCGGATTCTCGCATGACCACCCCCCCACCGCGCCCCACGAAGGCCAGAGCATTCTGATACTGATGATCTTCTGCAGCAAAGGGATAGGGGATCAAAATGGCCGGGGTGGCGGTGACCAGCAACTCCGCCAGGCTCATGGCTCCGGCGCGGCTAATGGCAAAGTTGGCCCGCTGCAACAAGGCAGCTACATCTCGACGGAAAGGAAAGGGCCGGTAGCGGGGATGGCTGGGGATCCTGGCTTCCGGATCTTGAGCTTCGCTGTCGCCGGTCAAATGCACGATCCAGGCCCCTGTTTCCAGCCAAGCTTCGGCACAGGCGGCCACCATGCGGTTGAGGCCCCGCGCCCCCTGGCTACCCCCCATGACCACAATGAGGGGATCCCCGTCGGGAATGGGGAGGTCGGCAGGGAAAGGCTGGGGCGTGTAGAACTCGGCCCGCACTGGCGTGCCCACCACTTGGGCAGCCACCCCTGGCAAATGCTCTGCCGTCTCTGCCATGCCCAGCGCCACCACCTGACAAAATCTCCCCAGCCAACGGGTCACTTTGCCCGGGATCCGATTGGACTCGTGCAGCAACACCGGCACCCCCAGCGAACGGGCGGCCAAAATGGCCGGAGCGGCAATGTACCCGCCGGTGGTCAGAACAACGTCAAACCGTCCCAACTTGAGGAGTTGGCGCACTTGTAGGGTGGCGCGGGCCAGTTGGGCCAAGGCCTGCAGCCTATGGAGAGGGGATCCCTGCCAGCCGGACATGACAACCCGGTGCAAGGGATAGCGCTCCCGCACCAGCTTCCCTTCCATCCGATCCGGCACCCCCAGCCATTCGATCTGCCAGTCGGGCAACTGCTCGGCAATAGCCAAAGCCGGAAAAATGTGGCCACCAGTGCCACTGGCAGCAACCAGCAGCCGCGGGCGTGAAGCTGGATCCTTGGCGCGTGTGTCCACCCGTGTGCCGATTAGGGATCCCTGAGACCTTCAGGAGTTGTTGGAGCTGACATAGCGCAAGAGGGTGCCCCGTTGCCCCAGAATAAACCCTTGCTCGGGGCCGAAAAACTCAATACTGTAGAAGTTGGCGGGGATGTTGCTGAGTTTCTTGGCCTGTTCCCAGGTTTTGCCACCATCAGGGCTGTGGATCAGGGTAGCGCCACCCCCCACCACCCACAGGTCGTGGTCGTTTTGATAGGCGGCATTGAGGTAGCCAAAGCTGAGGGCCCGCCCCGGACGCAGCGGCGACGACCACTGGCCGGAGGTGAAGTCATCGGTAAAGGCGATCTCCGCCCCTTGGTTCAATTTCCAAGCGCTGCCGTGGGGGCCAAAGCCCATGTTTTGAATGCGGCGGGAGCTTTCCCGCGGGTAGGGCTTCCAGGTGCGACTTTCAGGAGTGTACAGAAAGTAGAAGCTGCCCCGCGACGACACCGCCAGATATTCGCCTTCAGGGCCGCGGGCAATGTTTTTGATGGCCCCAATCGGCTCATCCACTTGGGCATGCCAGGTCTGACCGCCATCTTCGGTGCGGTAGATGGCCCCCACATTGGTCACCATTTCGGCGGCGCCAGGGCCCAGAGCCTGGATCAAGAGCGGCTCCCCTGGCAGTTGGTTGTTAAGGCGGATGGAAGTCCAGTCGGATCCCTCGTTTAGGGTGTGGAGGAGGATCTTCGGCTGCCCGGCCACCCAGCCTTCTGCCCCAGCAAAGCTAATGGAGGCCAGGTAGGCTTCCGGCTCCAGACCCGGCAGCTCCCGCACCTGCCAGTGCAGACCCCCATCGCGGGATTCCAGCAGCGTCGCCTTGTCTCCCACCAACCAGCCATGGGAAGGGGTGGTGCCGGTGAAGGCAATGTCCAGCAGAATGTTCTGGGTGGGCACTTCCACCTGCTGCCAGGGGACCACCCGCATGTTGGGCATCCGCGCCGCCATTAGCAGCACCGAGACAGCAATCAGCAGCACCAGCCTCAGGGGTTTGAACATCTTGACCCTCACTCGACGAAATAGAAACTCATCAAAAATAAAAATCCCAGCGCCAGTCCCAAGAAGATCAGCAGGTTCTTTTGAGCAGGGGTCATCACGTTCACCCCCAGGCCGTAGCGCAAGTTCTCTTGAAAACCGGAAGGCTTGCCCTTGGCGCCCACTGCTTGGAACGAGCGCTTACCGGCTCGGCACACCGGACATTTCCAATCGGCTGGCAATTCCTCAAACGGCACACCCGCCGGGATCCGATTGAGCTGATCCCCCTTAGCCGGTTCGTAAACATAGCCACAAGAACGACATTCGTAACGCTGCATCCGCAGGGGATCGCTGAGCTGCGCATCGGTTTCATCTTCCGGCAACTCAATGAGCCTCGGTGTCTGGGGAGAACGGGGTTGAGCACTGGGATCCGGTTGCGAGCCATTCATGGTCAGGGATCCATCTGCATCGTCGATCCTATTATGAGAGGAATTGTTACAAAAATCTACTCAGACCCTTTCTTGTTGCTCAGGGGGATCCCGCACCAGCCTGGGATGCCGACCTGAAGAGACTTATCCGGTGGACACAGGGATCCACCTGGGGGATCCTATGTTATGTTTTGGCTATCCTGCCCTCAGTGTTGTGCAAGCGGGTGCCTTTCATGACCACGCCCCCTCGCCGACCAGCCCTCAATCACGTGCTCATCGTCAAGGATCGTCATGGGCCAAAAGCCTACTGGTTGACGGCTGAGCTCTACTCCTTAGGCCGGGATCCACGCAACAGCATTCGCATTGACTCCCAGTACGCCTCTCGCTACCACGCCATTTTGGTTAAGACAGAATCCCCCTCTTCTCCCGATGGGTTCACTTACCAAATCATCGACGGAGACATTCAGGGCACCCCCAGCACCAACGGCCTTTACGTGGGCGGGCAACGGGTGGAATTTCGGGATCTGGAGGACGGGGACGAAATTCAGTTTGGCAACGATGCCACCGCTACCTACTCGCTGCAGAACAAAGATCTGGATGAAATTCTGGCTACCTTTGAAAACACCCAGATCGTTGGGCTGTAGGAAGCTGCCTTCCCTGTTGGGTCTTGGCCTGTCCCGTCTGCATGCTGGTTGAAGGGTTAACCGGCGCTTGGAGAGGGGATCCCGTCGCCGTATTTTCGGGATCGCTTGCTGGTAAACTGTGTCATACGAAAAAACAAAGCTGGGATCCCTGCTGTTCTTCCACATATTCCTTGGGCTTTCTGCTTGCGGGATCCCTTCCTTCTGATGTCTTTAAGGGAGGATCTCATCTTGCGCCCCATCCTCATTGCCGGCAACTGGAAAATGCACAAGACTCAGGCTGAGGCTCGCGAGTTTCTGCGAGAGTTGGGCCTGGCCCTACAATCATCGCCGTCAGGGTCAGCATCCCAGCGGCAGATCATCCTATGTGTGCCCTTTACAAACCTAGCGGTGGTGGCAGAGCAAAGCTGCGGATCCGACATAGCCGTGGGAGCACAAAACCTACATTGGGAGGATCAGGGGGCCTTTACCGGGGAAATTTCCGGCCCCATGCTGGCGGAATTGGGGGTGCGCTATGTCATCGTCGGCCACAGCGAACGGCGGCAGTACTTCGGCGAGACGGACGAAACCGTCAATCGGCGTTTGGCAGCCGCCCAGCGGCACGGGCTCACCCCCATCCTTTGTGTGGGAGAAAGCCAGCAGCAGCGGGAGCAAGGCTTGACCGAGTCTTGGATTGTGGGGCAGTTGGATCGCGCCTTGCCGGGGATCGATCTGGGGAACTTGGTGATTGCCTATGAGCCAATTTGGGCCATCGGCACCGGCCAGACTTGTGCAGCTCAAGAGGCCAACCGGGTCATCGGCTTGATCCGGCAACACCTGGGCAATACCCAACTGCCCATTTTGTATGGCGGCTCGGTGAAGGCCGGCAACATCGATGAGCTGATGGCCCAGCCTGAGATCGACGGCGTGTTGGTGGGAGGGGCCAGCCTAGACCCCCAAGAGTTTGCCCGCATCGTCAACTTTCAGCTTACTAGCGCAGGAGCCCCGCACTGTACCCGTAGGGTCAGTGCCGGGAGGAATGCGCTTTGATGAAGTACAATGAACTTATGAGCCAAGTCCTGACCATATC